>NZ_JBHVXZ010000018.1:0-112732 GCF_042881395.1 Amycolatopsis sp. NPDC058278
GTGACGGCTCGAGCTACACCGAAGCCAAGGTCACCGACCAGAACATCGTCTTGACGGACGCGTCGGGAGCCAAGCACACCTGGACCAAGAAGAGCGCCGGTGGCTACACGCCGCCGCAGGACGAGGACGGTGTCCTGGCGCTCGACGTGGCCGGCAAGGTCACGTTGACCGACGGCGGTGAGGTGTTCGTCTTCCGCGCCGACGGCAGGCTCGAGAGCCAGACCGCCAGCACCGATTCACGGAAGCCCGCGGCGCTGCAGTACGTCTACGACGGCACCCCGTCGCGGCTGCGCGAGATCAAGGACCCGGTCTCCGGCCGGTCTCACGTCCTGCACTACAACCGCGCCGGAGACGACTGCTACGGCGGCGTCACCCCACCACCCGGCGCCCAGGCGCTGCCGCCGTCGCAGATGCTGTGCCGGATCAGCTACTGGGACGGCACCGAGACGCGGCTCTGGTACGTCGACGGCCGCCTCGGCCGGATCGAAGACCCGGGTTCGGAGGTCACTGACTACGGCTACAACGCCGCGGGGCTGCTCACCGGCGCACGATCGAGCCTGGCGAACGACTGGATCGCCGCCGACCCGGCCAACCGGAAGGCCAACGAGGGCGACCTCACCACGGTCGTCACCTACGACACCGGCGCCAAGCCCAAGGCGACCAACGTCAGTTCGGCGGTCGCCGGGATCGGCAAGCCCCGCGAGGGCACCGGCTACCGCTACGACCCGGCCAATCGCACGACGTATGTGGACACCGCGGGGCTTTCGCCGGCGATCGGGTTTTCCGGCAAGGTCACCTACGACGACGCCGATCGCACCCTGTCCACGACGGACAGTGCCGGCCGCGTGTCGACGCAGGAGTGGGGGCCCAAGGACCTCTCACTGTCGACAACGGACCCGGCGGGTCGCAAGTCCACGACGGTGTACGACTACGCGGATCGCCCGGTCGACTCCTACGGACCGGCACCCGCATCCTGTTTCACCGGTCAGCTGCCGAGCGGAACGTGCCCCGGCGGCATGGCACACGGCCACAACGGCTATGACGAGGGCGTCAACGGCCTGGCCGTCTCGTGGTACGACAACGACAAGCTGTCGGGCGCGCCGAAGACCTACACCACCGGTTTCGGCACCGCCGACGGCTCGCTCGTGAAGAACTGGAACAGCGACGCACCGGGCACCGGGCTCCCCGCGGACCACTTCTCGCTCCGCGCCGCCGGCGACATCGTGTTCCCCGCGGCCGGGGACTACACCCTGCGGCTGCTCGCCGACGACGGCGTGCGGGTCTGGATCGACGACCAGCTGATCGTCGACGACTGGATCAACACCACGCCGAAGTGGCGCCAGGCCGTCGTGCACGCCGACGCGGCCGGGCAAGCGAAACGGATCCGGATCGACTACTACGAATTCGATCTCACCGCGCAGCTGGAACTGCATTGGACGACTCCATCCGGCACTCAGCAGCCGGTACCCGGCACGCAGCTGCGTCCGCGCTACGGGCTGAAGACGTCGACGACGGCCTCGGAGTCCGACGGGGTCGCGGACAAGACGGCCACCACCAAGTTCGGCGAGAACGGCCTCGACCCGGTGTACGGACTGGCGACGTCGGGGCTGGCCAGTCCCAACGGACTGAAGGTCGCGGGTTCGGTGTCGTACGAACCGCCCGGAACGGGCTATCTGCGCAAGACCGGCAAGACCATGCCGTCCGGCGCGAAGACCACCTACGCCTACTACGGCGACACCGAAAGCCGCGTCAACCCGTGTGCTCCCGGCAGCGCCGCGGTCAACCAGGGCGGCCTGCCGAAGCTGATCACGTCCACCGCACCCGCGGCGGGCCCGGCCCGGGTCGACGAGCAGGTCTACGACGCTTCCGGCCGGGTGGTTGCCGAGGCGTCCGGTGGCGACTGGACATGCACCAGCTACGACAGCCGTGACCGGCCGCTGCAGGAGAAGGTGCCGGCGAGCAAGGACGCCCCGGCCCGGACCGTGACGCACGACTACGCGGTCGGTGGCGACCCGCTCACGTCGTCGGTCAGCGACGACAAGGGCACCGTGACCACGGTCAGCGACCTGCTCGGGCGGGTCGTCGGCTACACCGACGTCAACGGCGTGCGCACCAGCACGAGCTACGACCAGGTCGGCCGGGTGACGTCGTCGACGATGACGCCACCCGACCCGGCGGACCCGCCGCGCACGGTGTCCTTCACCTACGACGACGCCGGACGGGTGCTCACCCAGAAGCTCGACGGCCAGGTCCTCGCGACGGTCGGCTACGACAACGGCGGCGAGCTCGCCTCGGTCACCTACGGCAACGGCACGTCGCTGGCCTCGGTCACCAAGGACAACGGCGCCCGGCTCCTGTCCTTGGGGTGGAAGACGAGCGACGGGAAGGACGTCGTCTCGAAGGTCGGTCGCACGTCGGCGGGGACGATCGTCGACGAGTCCCTCGCCGGGACCGACGCCCGTCCGAACGCGCCGAACTACGTCTACGACGGGGTCGGCAGGCTGACCGAGGCCTACGTGGCCGGCCACCACTACACCTACGACTTCACCTCGAGCGCGTCGGCCACCTGCCCGGCGGGCACCCAGGCGAACGCCGGGCTGAACACGAACCGGATGCGGCTGCTCGACGAAACCTCAAGCGGCACCGCCGAAACCCGGTACTGCTACGACGCGGCGGACCGGCTGCTGGCCACGGAAGGGGCCTCCGCGCTTTCCGGGTTCACCTACGACGCGGAGGGCAACACCACGGGGTGGACGGCGGCCGACGGCAGCGCGACGACGCTGGCGTGGGACGGCTCCGGCCGCAACATCGGCGCGAAGACCACCGCCGGGGCGGGCGCGGCGGACATCGCCTACACGCGTGACGTGACCAACCGCATCGTCCGGCGCGACCCGCGCAACTGCGACAACAACACTGTCGTGCGCTACGGCTACACCGGCGACGGGGACAGCGCGGACCTCACGCTGAGCACGGGCGGCCGGCTCACCACTCTCTCGCTGACGCTGCCGGGCGGGGTGCTCTACACGACGAAGGTGGGCTCCGACGGCGCGTTCACCCCGTCGTTCGACCACCCGTCGATCCGCGGTGACCTGGTGCTGTCCACCGATGCGGCCGGCCACCAGGCCGGCGAACTGCGCACGTTCGACCCGTACGGCCAGCCGCTGGCCGCTTCGGGCGCGGTCGACACCCAGAACGTGCCGGACAACTCGCCGGGCTCGATGGACTACGGGTGGCTCGGCCAATACCAGCGGCCTTACGAGCACACCGGTGCGCTGTCGCTGGTCCAGATGGGTGCCCGTCCGTACAGCCCGCTGCTGGGCCGGTTCCTCTCGGTCGACCCGGTCGAGGGCGGCTCGGCCAACGACTACGACTACGTGGCCGGCGACCCGATCAACGCGATGGACCTCGACGGCAACTCGTGGTTCAGCTCGATCGTCAAGGCGGTCACGAAGGTCGCCGAGGTGGTCTCCTGGATTCCGGGGCCGATCGGCGCGGTGGCCAGCGGCGTCGCCGCGGTCGGCAACGCCATCCAGGGCAACTGGGGCGCGGCCGCGATGTACGCGTTCGGCGCGGTCACCGGCGGACTGGGCGGCGCCGTCGTCAAGGCGGCGAAGTTCGTGGGCAAGGCGGCGAAGTTCGTGGGCCCGGCGGTGAGGGCCGCGGGCAAGGTCGCTTCCGCCGCCAAGAGGTCCGCGTCGATAGCCACGAAGGCCACGGCCAAGTTCTTCCGCAACGGCAACAACTACGTGCGGATCGGCAAGCCGAACAACTTGTCCAGATGGCGTGTGTCGCTCGGTCCGGCGCCCAAGCACTACAAGAAGCTCGGCCGGCTCGGAAAGGCCTTGAACCCGATCCACGTCCACCTGGAATGGCGCAAGGTCGGCATAGACTTCAACTGGTTGCACAAGTCGCATTACAAGAAGTGGTGAGCACATGACATCCGGAGCGGGCCACCGGCTCCTCGAGTTCCTCGGCGAACTGCGGGCGAGCACCGGGTGGACGGTGGTCGTCACCGACGAGACCGGCGCCTTGTCGAGGTGGCGGCTGAGCGGATCGACGTGGCAGGCCGTCGTGACGGTGGAGCCGCAGCGCTGGCTCGGCCTGGAGTTCGAAGCGCGTGAGCCGGTGACCGGCAAGCGCGCCACCTACGACATCGACACCGACCTGTACGACATATCGCGGGACGACCAGCGCCAATTCGCGGAGGAAATCGAACGGGACATCATCGAATTCCTCGACGACTTGCGGAGGGGAGTCGTGCTGCGGGGGAACGACGGGACGAAATTCGTGCTCGTTTTCCCGCTGGGCGGTTCCTATGTCCGCGTGGTCCAGGGCCGCGTCACGACCAGCGCTTCCACGCACGCCGATCTGGCGGCCGCAAGGAAGGGCGGTGACTACGTCCCGCTGGAATGAGGAGCGGGCCGGCCGGGTGTTCAGCCGGGGCCGGCCGCTGGAGCACGCCTACGGCCTGGAGGTGTTCCTCCCCGGAGAGAGGCACATGTCGATCGCCTTCGACTTCGTGTCCGAGCGACCGGGTGAGCGACGGATGATCACCTGGGAATTCGCGGAGGTCGAGGTGATGCGCATCGAGCCCGATCTGCCCACCGGGGTCGACCCCGGCTACGGGCACGCTCTCCTCTTCGGCGTCGCGCACTGGGTCGACGCCGCAACCGGGCGAGAGGGATTCACAGTGTCCACGACGACCTTCGAAGCCGAGTGCTACGCGATGGAGCTGCACTTGAAGGTTGCGCACCCGGTCGAGGTCTGCCCGTGGGGACAGGACGGGCCGGGCCCTTCGGGCAACACCGCGGTATGACGGCGCTTCTGAACAACCTGGTTCCGGTTCTGACGTCCTCGCAGGCAAAGCTTCAACAAAACTGCGAGAGGGGCGCCGAGATGGGATTCACCGCTAAGAAGACAATCAAAACGGCCGTGGTTGCCGGGGCGTTCGCCGCCGTCGCTTTGGTTTCCGCGTGCGGTGGGAACAGTGTTGCCGGCCATGGTTCTCCGGGGAAAAGCGAGGCCGTGGAGCAGGTGCCGGACGGGGGTGGCCCGGGGGTCGCCACCGGCGGTTCCGGTAGCGCGGGTTCCAGTGCCGTGTCGAACGGTGACGTCGATTGCAGCCGGTACGGCGGGCAGGTCGGCGCACCCGGGCGGCCGAAGCTGGACCTGATCGCGGTGGCGGCCACCGATGGCACCACGCCGGGCTGCACCGAGGCGTTCGACGTGATCGCCGAGTACTACCGGAAGCTGCCGCAGGCCGAAGGCCCCGGCGAGCGGGTCATCGACGTCCAGGGGAAGTGGACCTGCGCCCGTCAGGCGGGCTCCGCGGGCAGCAGCCAGGGTGCGGTGGTCTGCGGTGTGCCCAACAGTTCGCTGCAACTGGAGACCAGGCCCTCGGGCGGCGCCGGCAAGGAGCCTGTCCGCAAGTTCCCGAACACCACCCAGACGGTGCAGTTCACCGGGTACGACGCCGGGGTGCAGATGGTCCGCTTCCAGCTGGTCACCCGTCAGCAGGGCGGTCCGGACAACAGCCACTACGTGCCGGTCGACGGCAAGACCTACCGGCTTCCGCTGCAGAAGGGCGGCGAGGTGTTCAGTGCGGCCACCCTGTGCCCCGGCGAATCGGTCACCATCGACGGACAGGGCTACGGAAACGGGCCGTGCGGCCAGGATCAGCTGCTCCGGCAGCTCCAGAGCGGCGGCTCGGTGCTGGCGCAGATCATCGTGAACGGCGACGACCGGATCACCACGGTCAAGGAGATCTACCACCCCTGACGCCGCGCTGACGGCCGCGGTGAGCGACCGGACAACCTGATGGACAAATCCTTGACCGCTATGACCTGCGTCACGTAAGTTCCCCGGCAGCTTGAATCGTTTCAATCGAACCGTGCGCCCCGAACCCTCGTTCGGCGGCACAGCCGGGGAGGATCACGATGACCGAGAAGGATCCCGTGATCGGCGGGGAGTTCCGGCTGTCCCGGCGACGGGTGCTCGCGCTCGCCTCGGCCGCCGCCGTCGCCGGGACGGCCGGTGGGTGGCCCATCGCCTACGCCGCGCCGGACACCGGTGATCGCGCGGGCCGGTTCGCCGATCCGCGCCCGGACTCGCGGCCCACCGTGCTGTGGTTCTGGAATGGCACCGTCACGACCGCCCTCGTGGCCGGCGGGCTGGCGGACCTGCGGGACAAGGGCGTCCACGAAGTGCTCGTGTTCCCGTTCGAGACGGCGGCGCTGAAACCCGCGTTCTTCACCGAGGACTGGTTCGCGCTCATCGAGTTCACCTTGCGCGAAGCGCAGCGCCACGGCATGCACCTGTGGCTGTTCAACGACGACTACTTCCCGAGCGGCCGCGCCGGCGGCCTGGTCGTCGACGGCGGGAAGATCGGCGACCGGGTCTACGAGCCGCGGCCTGACCTGCGGCTCAAGGGCGTGGGGCACCAGGTCCTGACCGTCGCGGGCGGGGTGCCGGTGGCGCTGGTGAGCCGGGGGCTGTCGGTGTCGGGCGGCCGGTTGCTGGTCGACGCCGAGGCCCGCGACGGCGTCACGTTGCTGCGCGAGGGTGCCCGGTGGCAGGACTACGACGTCGTGGCGAAGGTCCGGGTCGAGCGGGCCACGGCCGGGCTGATGGTGCGCAGCGCCGACGAGGGCAACGGCGTCCTCGCCGACCTGCGCGCCGATGGCGCGGTCGACGTCTGGCAGCAGAGCGGCGGCGCGTTCGCGCTGGTTCGCAGCGGCACCCCGGTGCCGGGCTTCGACCCCGGCGCGGACCACGAGCTGGTCGTCGGCGTCCGGGGCACGACCCTGACGGTGTCCCTGGACGGCGCCGGACAGGCGCCGGCCGAGGTCTCGCCCGCCTCCGGCCGGGTCGGGGTCCGTGCGGTGGCGACCCAGCGGTCGTCGTGGGACAGCCTGACCGTGCGCGATCCGGACGGCCGGACGCTGTACGCGGAGACGTTCGACGGGGTGGCCGCGCTCGACGGCTTCGACCTCCCCGCGACCGGCGTGCCGCTGGTCGCCGCGGCCGCGCGGCCGGAGTCCTCGACGGATCCGGCCACCCTGGTGGACCTGACCGCACAGGCCCGGACGGGCGGCACGTGGACGCCGCCGTCGGGGAGCTGGCGGCTGGACCTGTTCACCGTCCGCGACCTGAGCACCCCCACCGGCACCGGGCGCGCCTATCTGGACCTGCTCGACGACGAGGCGGTGCGGCTGTTCGTCGACGCCGTGCCCGGGGAGTACGTGCGCCGGTTCCCGTGGGCGCCGGGTGCGGTCCTGCGCGGGTTCGCCGACGACGAGCCGTACCTCGCCTCGGCCGACGGGCCGTTCAACACGGTTCCGTGGTCGCCCACGCTGGACGCGGAGCTGCACGCGCTCGGGACGTCACCGGGCATCGCGCTGACCGCGGTGCACGACGGCGGCCTCGGCAACGCCGGTCTGCGGCTGCGCGGGGTGTTCTGGCGCGCGGTGAGCAACCGGTTCGCGGCCGCGTACTACAAGACCCAGGGCCGATGGCTGGCCGCGCGTGGGTTGAAGCTGATCTCCAACCCGTTGTGGGACGAGTACGGGCCGGGGGAGCAGCTGCGCAGTTCCGGCAACCTGAACACGAGCAACCAGTGGGCGCAGGTGCCGGGCACCGACCTGATCTTCGACCACTACCAGCGCGGCTACCACCGCACGCTGTCGCGCTGGCCGGCCAGCACCGCGCACCAGCTCGGGCTGGAGCGGGTCTACCTGGAGGCGATGGGCGGCACCGGCTGGCAGGTCACGCCGGCGTTCGTCCGCGAGGTGGTCGGGGCGTTCGCCGTGCGCGGGGTGAACCACACGCTGCTGCACGCGCGGTTCAGCGACGAGAGCCAGATCGTCTACCCGCCGCCGTTCCAGCCGGTCAACCCGTGGTGGGCGGTGTCCGCGCCGCTGAACGACTGGATCGGCCGGCTGATGGAAGCCTGCCGCGCGCCGGCCAGGGCCCGGACCGCGCTGCTGCAGCCGCAACGCGCCGTCGAGTCCACACAGGACACTCCGGCGATGGCCGGCCTCGACACGGCGTTCCTCACCGCCGCCCACGCCCTGGAGGACGTGCAGGTCGACTTCGACTTCCTCGACGAAGGCGCGCTCGACGCCGACCCCGCCCTGGTGGCCCACGCCCGGCCGGACGGGTCGCGGCTGGTCGTCGGGCGGCAGGCCTACGGGATCGTGGTGGTGCCCCGGACGCCGATCCTCGCGGTCGGGTCGGTGCGGACGCTGATCCGGTTCGTCCGCGGCGGGGGCACCGTGGTCGTCGTCGGCGAACCACCGGCTCACGAAGCCGGGGGAGACGACGCGGGCCTGCGCGCCGCGCTCGGCGAGTTGTTCGCCGCGCGCACGGCGGTCCGGGTGGCCGACCCGGTGGCGGCCGCGACGGCGGCGGCCGCCGCGGGTGGCGCGGCGGCGGTGCTGGAGCCGCGGCACGCCGACGTCCGGGTGCTGCGCCTCGAAGGCGACGGGTGCGCCACGTTCGTCGTGCTGAACGAACGCGCCGAGGCGGTGGATCTCACCGCGACGTTCCCGGCGACCGGGGTGCCCGAAGTGTGGGACCCCGACACGGGCGCCACGGCACCGGCGGGGGTGTGGCGGCGGGCGCCGTTCGCGGGCGAGCCCCGCGGCGGCACGGCGGTGGTGCTGCGGCTCGAGCCCAAAGCGACGCTGCTGGTGGTGTTCCGAGCCGGGCGGGAACCCGCGCACGCGGTGTCTTCGTCGGCGCCGGTGGAACGCGTGCGCATCGACACCCGGGCCGCGATCGCCACGGTGCGGGTGACCGGGCCGGGACCGGTCACCGTCACCGCGGTCGCCGGCGGCCGCCGGTACGCAGGCGGCGCCCCGGTTTCCGATCCGCTCACGGCCATCCCGCTCGACGGCGACTGGGTGTTCCGGCCCGACCGCGAGGGCGCTCCGGAGAGCACGCGCCCGCTCGGGTCCTGGACCGCCCTGGACCCGGCGTACTCGGGTGCGGCTTGGTACGAAAAGGAATTCGAAGTGGCCGCGGAGACCTTGGCCGGCCGCAAGTGGCTCCTCGACCTCGGGGAGGTCCACGAGGTGGCCGAGGTCGAGATCAACGGAAAGCCGGCCGGATCCCGGCTGTGGCCGCCGTACCGGCTGGACGTCACGGCGGCGCTGCGGCCGGGCCGGACCAAGCTGCGGGTGCGGGTGACGAACACGGGGGCGAACGCGCGTGGCGAGGCGCTCACGTCCGGCTTGTTCGGTCCGGTGAGCCTGCGGCCGTACCGCCTCGTCGACGTCCCGCTGTCCTGAACCGCCGGCCGTGGCTTGACCGGATGGTCGCCGCCGTCTTCGCCGCGATGGAGCGACATCGGCAGACGGGTGCCGGCGAGGGGCGTACGAATGGTGGCAGACACTTCCCGGACGCGGTGTTAGAACGGAAGTCATGACGCATCGGATTTCTCGGTACGCCGCAATCGTCGTCGGGGTCGTCGCACTGACCGGCGCCGGGGTCGCGCCCGCGCACGCCGTCAGTGGCCCGATCCGGAGCTTCACCGCCACCGCGACCACGCTGACCGCGGTGAACCAGTACTCCTACTTCCCGCTCGGGCCCATCATCCCGCTGCCCGTGTCGATTTCGCGGCTGGTCGACGGGGCCGCGCAGGTCGTGGCCAGTGGCAAGGGTGTCGTGCAGTACCAGTGCGACGGCACCGCGATCAACACCTACACCGCCAACGGCGTGGTACTCAGCGTGCCCTGCGGCTGACCGGGCTTCCGGCCGCGCCCGCCGGCCGGGACGCTGCACCGGTCCGCCCCGCCAGGGACTCGGACAGGGTGACCAGCTCGCGGGCGTCGTCGTCGAGGCCGGCGCCCTCCGGGATCGCTATCGGCATCGGCTCCTCCGGGGCCGGTTCGCGGCGGGCGTGCGCTCGCAACGCCTCCGTGAGGCGATCCGGCAACGGACCCTCCAGGCGCGCGACGTACGGGCTGATCCGGACCAGCCCGTCACGGCATTCGATCACCCTCCGGTAGTAACGGCGGTGGACGCCGAGCACGCTCAGCGCGTCCCACCGGCCCGGCGGTGTGCGGCTCAGCGCGTCCTCCGGGAACGCCTCGTGCAGCTTTGTCCACAACGGACGGAGGCGGTGGTACGTCCGCAGGTGCTGCCACCACACGCGGGCCGCCGCCAGGCGGGTGGCGACGCCGGGGTAGGACAGGCCGACGACCAGCAGGATCGCGCTCGGGAACACCAGCCAGACCGTCGCCTGGACCAGCAGCCGGGGGATCGCCGCGCCCGCCCAGTGCACCAGGACCACCGCGATCAGGGTCGCTCCGCCGAGCGCGCCGATCGCGAACCCCGCCGCCGCCACCGACAGCCCGCGGGCCAGCCGCGGCGCCGCCCCGCGCGCGTAGCGCCGGGCGAAGAAGCAGGCGCTCGCGATGCCGTAGGTGAGGTACAGGTCGGCCGCGAGGTAGAAGACCGAGACCCCGGCGCGGGGGTACTGCGCCGGGGGGACGTCCGGCATGAGCAGGGTGACGGTCGCCATCACCAGGATCGCCGTGCCCAGCGGTACCGCTTCCAGGCAGGCGCGCCGTCGCGCCCGGGCGGGCGGCAGGGCCGAGAACAGGAAGAAGCACGCCAGCGAGAAGACCAGACCGCAGAGGAAGATGTGCTGGAACAGCAGCGGCACGATCCGCCCGGGGTCCGGCTGGTTGACGTCCCCGGCCAAGAGGCCCAGCGGGTAGGCGGCCGCGAAGCAGGCCAGGCAGGCGGTGACCATCCAGCGGGCGACGTCGCCCGGCGCGCGGGTGAGCTGGTAGACCTTCCACAGCAGGGCGGGGAACAGGATCACCCCCTGCACCACGATGAGCGTGATCTTGCTGCTCACAGCCAGCCCAGCCGTTCGTCCAGCGCGGCGTCGATCCCCCGCGCGGCACCCCCGTCCGACGACGGCGGGGCGACCCGGTCGAGGACCGAGGCCCACTCCAGGATGATCGTCGCCACCGTCTCGGCCTCCCGCTCGTGGTCGGTGTCGTAGGAGGTGCGCAGCAGGGCCCGCCGGACCGCCTCCGGTTCCAGGCCCGGTGCCAGCCGGTCGGCCAGGTCGTGGTTCTCCTCGGTGGCGCCGTGGCCGGCCAGCAGGTGGCCCAGCTCGTGCAGGATGATGTGGCGCTGGTGGGGCTTGCTCGTGTCCTGCTGGTAGACGATGTAGTCGGCTCGGGCGGTGGCGATCCAGGCCCCGAACGGCCCGGGCACCGGGATCCGGTGCGGGATCAGCCGGATCGGGCGGCCGCGCTGGTGACCGACGCTGCGGCACAGCTCGAGGACGTCGAGCGGCGGCCGGATGCCCAGCTCGTTCAGCAGCCGCCTGCAGCGGCGCCGCAACTCGCGTTCCTTCACCAGCCGCCTTGCCATCGCCGTCGGAGCACCACGGACGGTAACCCGTTCCGCCCTTACGGTAGACGACGGCACCCCCGTCGATCATCGCCCGCCCCGGGGACCCGGAGCCGCTAACCGTTCTCCCGCGCGATTTCGCACAGCGACGCGCGCAGCGGCGAACTGCCGCTCACCGGGTCGCTCGGTCCCTGGCCCAGCACGAGGTTGAGGTTGGCGCTGCCGTCGCCGGTGACCGGATAACCCGGCTCGCCGAGCCCGGCCGCGGGTTGCCACCAGCCGTGCTGGCCGCACACCACGTCCGGGTGGAGGTTGACGTTGAACTTCGCCCGCGCCCGGACGCTGCCCCGGGGCGTCTCCAGCCGCACCCAGTCGCCGGCGGTGATGCCGCGCGCCGCGGCCGTGTCGGGGTGCAGCTCGACCTGGGGGTCGGGGGCGGACTTGCGCAGGCTGGTGACGGCGCGGTGCTGGGTCTCGCAGAAGAACAGCGACTTGGCGCAGGTGAGGATCAGCGGGTAGCGGGCCGCCAGGTCCGGCCGGGACAGCGGGCTGAGCGACGGCTCGTCGTAGCCCGGCAGCGGGGGGTAGCCCTGCCGGAGCAGCGCCTCGGAGTACAGCTCGACCACGCCGGAGGGCGTCCGGAAGCCGCGCTGCTCGTACTTGCGGTGGACCGTCCGCAACGGCAGGCGGATGCCCTCCGGCGCGGCCCGCAGCTGTTCCAGGCTGACGCCGCTGGGCGCGAGCTGGTGGCGCCAGGCCGCCTCGATGTCGCCGTCGAAGAAGTGCTCGCCCAGGCCGAGCGCGAGGGCGAGGTCGAAGATGATCCGCAGGTCCGGCCGGGCTTCGCCGCGCGGGGTGGCCAAGGGGCGGCGCAGCTGGACGGTGGACTGCGCGTCCTGGCTCGTCTCGAACCCGATCCGCAACGCCTCGGCTTCCCACGCGCTGGTCGCCGGCAACACGATGTCGGCCTGTTCCGCGGTCGGGTTCATGAACAGGTCCGTGTGCACGAAGAAGTCCAGCGCGCCGAGCGCGTCCAGTCCGCGGGCGCTGTCGCCGTGGGCCAGCACCAGGTTGGCGCCGAAGTTGACCAGCGCCCGGGCCCGGTACGGGACGCCGTCCAGCGCCGCCCGGTAGAAGTCCTCGCCGGTGACGAACTCGAACCGCGCCGGGCCGAGCGGCCGCTCGCGGATGCCGATGGCCTTGGCCCGCTGTCCGGCGGAAAGCAGCGGCATCCCGTCGACCGGATTCGCCGGCACCGGCGTGAACAGGACGTTCCCGCCGGGTGCGTCGAGGCAGCCGGTGAGGGCGTACAGCTGGCCGATGGCCCGCACGGTCTGCGTCGCGTTGCTGTGCTGTTCGAGCCCGCTCCAGGTGTAGAACGCGACCGGGCGCGCTTCCCGGAGCAGCCGGGCCGCGGCGGTGATCCGGTCCGCGGGCACGCCGGTGATCCGCTCGGCGACGCCGGGGGTGAACCGGGCGCACTCTTCGGCGATGAGGTCCCACACGCGGCGGGTCGCCACCCCGTCCGGCGGGGGTGTGCCGGGCGCCAGCAGCTCGCCGGTGTCGGCCCGGACCGCCCACGACGCGTTGGTCCACCGGGTGACGAAATCGGGGTCGTACCAGCCGTTTTCGATCATCTCGTTCGTGATGGCCAGCGCGAGTGCCGCGTCCGTGCCGGGCCGGACGCGCAGCCAGTGGTCGGCCTTGCTCGCCAGCCCGGCCCGGCGCGGATCCACCACGACGAGCTTCGCGCCGCGCCGCAGCGCCGCCGTGGTCGCGGTGGCGTGCGCGAGCCGGGACACCGACGGGTTGTACCCCCAGTAGAGGATGCAGCCGGCGTGCTCGAGGTCGGGCAGGTAGCCGCCCGGCACCGGCTCGCCCCAGGTGTACGTGGTGGCCAGGTGGCGGCCCCAGCCGCACAGCTCCATGTAACTCACGAGGTTCGGGCTGCCGAAGGCCCGCCGGAGCCGCGTCAGCCAGTCGACGGAGTCGGACATCGCCGACGTCGACGGCGAGGCGGTGCCGAACACGACCGCTTCCGGCCCGGACTCGGCGGCGATCGCCGTCAGCCGCGCCGCGACGGTGGCCAGCGCCTCGTCCCAGCCGATGCGCTCCCAGCCGGGGTCGGCCGCGCCCTTCGGAGCGGTCCGCCGCAGGGGGTGCCGCAGCCGCCCGGGGTGCGCGACGATCTCCGGCGCGGCCTTGCCCTTGACGCAGATCGCCTGGCCGGTGGGGTGGCCGGGCAGCGGGCGCAGGGCGAGCAGGCGCCCGTCCTCGACGGTGGCGGTGGCCCCGCACCGGGACACGCACAGCGGGCAGAACGTCGCCACTTCGGTCGCCATCGGCGCACCTCCGATGCCCCGTCCGGAGCAATGGAGTCATCCTCGCACCGGCGCGCCCGGCCGGCGCACTACAAGTTGATAAAGGACATTTCGTGGGGAATTCGCGGTTCGCGGTGCCGGTGGGTGATCACTATTCCTTTACGCCGGTTAATTCGGTGGCGCCGCCGACGTGGACGGAGTTAAGTCGATTCCCATGACGCAGGTGCAGGGTACGTGCGATGAGCGGTTCGGAGAAGTGCGCGACGCGCTGGCGGAGTCCTTGGCCAAAGAGGATGTCGGCGCCTCGGTCGCGGTCGTCTTCCGCGGGGAACCCGTGGTCGATCTGTGGGGCGGGTACGCCGATGCCGGTCGAACCGTGGCCTGGGAGCGGGACACGATCACCAACGTCTGGTCCAGCACCAAGACGATGGTCGCGTTGTGCGCCTTGATCCTCGCCGATCGCGGGGAGCTGGACCTCGATGCGCCGCTCGTCCGGTACTGGCCGGAGTTCGGCGCCGCGGACGTGCGGGTACGGCACGTCCTGTCGCACACGTCGGGGCTGCCCGTCTGGGACACACCCATCACCCTCGACGACCTGTGCGACCCGAGCAAAGTCACCGCGTTGCTGGCCGCGCAGAAACCGCGGTGGACGCCGGGGGAAATCGGCTGCTACCACGCACTCACGCAAGGGTTTCTGCTCGGCGAAGTGGTCCGGCGGATCACCGGGAAAACGATCGGCGCGTTCTTCGCCGCGGAGGTCGCCGGCCCGCTGGGCGCGGATTTCCATATCGGGCTGCCCGACGCCGACCACCACCGCGTCGCGCCGTCCCTCGCCCCGCCCGGCGGGCTGACCGTGCCGCCGCCCACCGAGCACTTCGACGTCGCGCCCAATCCCGAGCTGGTGCCCGAGGACACGAACACCGCGGCGTGGCGGCGCGCGGAGATCCCGTCGGGCGCCGGCTACGGCAATGCCCGGTCGGTCGCGGCCGTCCAGTCGGTCCTGTCGGCCGGGGGGACCGCCGGCGGGGTGCGGCTGCTGTCGCGGGCCGGGTGCGAGCGGGCCCTGGAGGAGCAGTACCACGGCCTCGATTACGGCCTGGGCGTCCCGATGCGGTACGGCCTGGGATACGGCATCAGCGGCCGCAACTGCTTCTGGGGCGGCATGGGTGGTTCCCTGGTGTTCAACGACCTCGACGCCGGCCTCACCGTCGCCTACGTGATGAACCAGATGGTCGACGCCATCGTGGGCGACGGCCGGGGCATGAGCATGGTGACCGCGGCTTACGGCGGTCTGGGGTGACGCGTCAGCCGATCCGGTAGAGGTGCCCGTCGCGGACCGCGAGCACGGTGAGCGGCCCGTTCGTGGGACCCGCCGTCGCCTGCCAGGCCGTCGCGCCCGATGCGGCGGCCTGGCCGGTGGTGAGCGGCAGGCCCGCGCTGCCGCCGCCGGTCACCGTGCCGGCCGGGTCGGTGACGAGCACGCAGTCCGGCTGCGTGCCTTCGAAGGCCACCCAGCCGGTGATGACCGCGCCGGGGTCGGTGGCCGGAGCGTCGAGCGCTCCGCGCACCGGCTGGGCCGTGCTCGGGTCGACGTGGTCGCCGAGTTCGGGACCGTGGCAGCCCAGGGTGAAATCGCCGGTGAACGGGTAGGCCCGCAGCGCGCGGGCCGCGGGGCCGGCGGCGCGCTGGATGTGCAGCGCCGCCAGTGCCGCGGGGGCGTCGACGCGCAGCGCGACCGCGGACAGGCTGAGCGGCGCGTAGCTGCGGCGGACCTGGTCGGCCTTGCCGCCGCCGATCGCGTGCGTCACCAGCGCCAGGGTGACGACGGCCGCGACGACGTAGCGGTGTGGCCACTGTGGACGGTGCAGGCCGGCCAGCACCGTCAGCGCGATCGTCGCCAGCGCCGCGACCAGGACGTACCGGCTGATGAGCCCGACGTTGCCGCCGGGCACGTTCGCCGTCGTGCGGCCGAGCGCGAGCATCGCTGCCAGCGTGAAGGCGTAGAGCGCGAGACCGGCCCAGCCCGCGTCGCCGGCCGGCCGGGTGGTGATCGTCCGGCGCAGCAGCAGGCCGAGCAGCGCGATCGTGAGCCCGCCGGCGATGACCGCGACGACGGCGACGTCGACCGACCACAGCCCGCCGACCGCGGCGGCGAAGACGGACAGGCGCCCGTCGGGGTCGAAGGCCGCCGTCGCGCCCGACTGCGTCCCGGCGGGCTTGGTGAGCCACCACGCGCCGAGGACGGCCACGCCGGCCACGGCGGGGATCGCGACCCGGAGCCGGGATTCCCCGCGCAGCCAGGCGACGAAGGCGAGCACGAACCAGATCGGCAGTGCGGCGCCGAAGCAGAGGCACCCCACGACGGCGGCCGCGGACGCGCCGGCCAGACGCCCGCGGTGAGCGCAGGCGACGGCGATCGTGCCCGCGGTCACGGCGGGCACCCAGCTGATGCCGTTGGTGCCCTGCAACCAGAGTTCGGCGGCGTGCGAGGTGAACAGCAGCCACGAGATGGCGGCCGTCAGCGCGCCGCGGGCGGGGTGCGCGGGCAGCATCGTGCGCAGCGCGAGCACGGCGATCGCGAGCAGACCGACCGTCAGCACGGTCAGCACGCGGTTGTCGCCGCCGAACCACGCCGCGTCGGCGTAGAAGAGCAGCGAGGGCACGACGAACGGCTGGTCGACGTGGTAGGTGAAGACCTGGCCGAGCAGCAGGTGGCCGGTGTCGTCGGTGATCTTGGCGAAGACGTGCCAGTAATCGAGCAGCACGTGCATCCGCGGCGCCCGCACCGCGGCCAGCAGCGCCAGCCCGGCGGGCAGGGCGGCGAAGAGCCACCACCCGACGACCGCCGGCCACCCGGCCGAGCGGCGTTCGGCAACCCGCGGGATCGGCGCGGTGACGTCCGGCTCGGGGGCGTCGGCGAGCGCTGGCTGGGGCATGGGTCTCCTGGCCGGGGAACGGTGGGGCCGCCGAATGGTAGCGACGGGCGAGGTCAGTGCGGCTGGGCCGGGGCCCATAGGCCGTCCGCGTCGCCGGCCTCCAGGCGACCCCGGTACACGCCGATCTTGCGGTCGATCAGGACCAGGTTCTCCTGGAGCTCCGCCAGCCTCGCCAGCACGTCGGCGCGGTGCTCCTCCAGCAGCGCCAGGCGTTCCGGCTCGTTGCCGCGGCCGGCGGCGACCAGGTCCGCGTAGCGGCGGATCGTCTTGATCGGCATGCCCGTCGCCCGGAGTTTGGTGCAGATCTTGATCCAGTCCAGGTCCAGCTGCCGGTAGCGGCGGCGGCCGCCGCTCGTGCGGTCGACGCGGGTGACCACCAGGCCCGCCCGTTCGTAGTAGCGCAGCGTGTGCGCGCTTACCCCGGTGCGGCGGGCCGCGTCCGCGATGGTCAGGCCCTCCGCGGGGATCGGCGATTTGACTTCGAGCACGCTCTAAATCCTAGCGTCGATCGCATGAACGTTCCGACCGCAAGCCGCCCGGGTCTCGTGCTCGCGATCTGCTGCGCCAGCATCGTCGTCGTGGTGATGGACATCTCCATCGTCACAGTCGCGCTGCCCTCGATCCGCCGTGACCTGGGCGCGTCCGTCTCCGGCCTGCAGTGGACCGTCGACGCCTACACGCTGGTCCTGGCGGCTTTCCTCGTGCTCGGTGGTTCGGCCGCCGACCGGTTCGGCCGCAAGCGCGTCTTCCAGTGCGGCCTGGCCGTCTTCGGCCTCGGGTCGCTGCTGTGCAGCCTGGCCCCCGGCATCGGCTGGCTGATCGCGGCCCGCGCGCTGCAGGCGGCCGGCGGCACCATGCTCAACCCGGTCGCGATGGCCATCGTCGCCACCACCTTCCCCGCCCCGGCCGAGCGCGCCCGCGCCATCGGCGTGTTCGGCTCGATGTCCGGCCTGGCGCTGGCGCTCGGGCCGATCCTCGGCGGCATGCTCGTCGACGGCTTCGGCTGGCGGGCCGTGTTCTGGGTCAACGTCCCGATCATCGCCGCCGCGCTCGTCGCCACGACGTTGTTCGTGCCCGAGTCGCGCGCGCCGCGGCCCCGCCGCTTCGACCCCGTGGGGCAGGGCTTCGTGCTGGTGGTGCTCGGCAGCGTCGTCGCCGCCCTCATCGAGTCGCACCGGCTGGGCTGGACGTCACCGTGGCTCCTCGGCCTGCTCGCGCTCGCCGGGCTCGGCGTGCCGGGCATCCTCGCCTACGAGCCGCGCCGCGCCGACCCGCTGCTCGAGCTGCGCTTGTTCCGCAGCGTGTCCTTCAGCGCGGCGATCGTCATGGCGTTGTTCGCGCTCTGCGGGTTCGGCGTCTTCCTGTTCTCGACGACGCAGTACCTCCAGGACGTCCGGGGCATGACCCCGTTGGCGGCGGGCCTGTGCCTGCTGCCGGTCGGCGTGCTCGTCCTGGTCCTGTCGCCGCGGACCGGACGGTTCGTCGGCGCGCGCGGCCCGCGGTGGCCGCTGGTCGTCGCCGGTGTCGCACTCGCCGCGGGCGGCGCCGTCTCGGCGGGGCTGGGCCCGGCGACGCCGCTGCCCGTCGTGCTCGCGACCTTCCTGCTGTTCGGCCTGTTCCTCGGCACGGTGAACCCGCCGATCACCAACACCGCCGTCTCCGGGATGCCGGGGTCGATGGCCGGGGTGGCGGCGTCGCTGGCGTCGGCCGGCCGGCAGACCGGCACCACCCTGGGCGTGGCGCTCTCGGGCGCGGGACACGGCGTGTGGTGGCTGGTCGCCGGGCTCGGGGCCGGTCTCGTCGTCCTGGCGCTGCTCAGCACCGGACGCCGGGCGGCCGCGACGGCCGACCGGGCCGCCGCGCTGTTCGACGAGCTCAGCCTCCCGCGACCGACGGGATGATCTGCACCTCGGCGTCTTCGCGCAGCACCGTCGCGGTGCCGCCGCGGTGGCGGCACTCCTCGCCGTCGACGTAGAAGTTGACGTACCGGCGCAGCCCCGCCTGCTCGTCGCGCAGCCGCCGCTCGAGCGCCGGGTACCGCTCGGCGAGCGCGTCGAGCAGGCCGGCCAGCGTGGCCGGCCCGGCGACCTCGACGTCGAGCCGGGACTCGCCGCCGGCCTTTTCCCGCAGCGTCCCGGGCAGCAGCACGGTGATCCGCACGGTTCACACCCTCGCGGCGCGGACGCTCAGCACGTCGGGCAGGTGCGCCGCGACGAGCTGCCAGCTGTCGCCGTCGTCGCGGCTGGCGTAGACGTCGCCGGTCCGCGAACCGAAGTACACCCCGGCCGGGTCGGCGTCGTCGGTGCACATCGCGTCCCGCATGACGCCGGCCCAGTACCCGTCCGGCAGGCCTGCCCCCAGCGCCTCCCACGACTTGCCGGCGTCCTCGCTGCGGTACACCCGGCACCGGCCCTCCGGCGGGAACCGCATCGCGTCGGCGACCAGCGGGAACGTGTAGACGACCTCGGGCCGGTTCGGGTGGACGACGATCGGGAAGCCGAAATCGCTGGGCAGGCCGTCGGCGATCGACTGCCAGGTCGCGCCCGCGTCGTCGCTGCGGTAGACGCCGTGGTGGACCTGCGCGAACAGGCGGTCCGGCTCGGCCGGGTGCCGCGCGACCTTGTGCACGCACTGGCCGTATTCGGGGTACGGGTCGGGCACGTGCACCGCCTTGATGCCGGTGTTGCTCGCTGCCCAGGACTCGCCACCGTCCTCGGTGCGGTAGACGCCGCCGGTGGACATCGCCACGGTGACGCGGCGGGGGTCGGTGGGGTGCGGGAGGACGGTGTGGATGGCCTTGCCGCCGCCCCCGGGCGTCCAGTGCTCGCGGTGCGGGTGGTCCCACAGGCCGCGGACGAGTTCGTAGGTGCGGCCGCCGTCGGTGGAGCGGAAGAGGGCGGACGGCTCGGTGCCGGCGTAGACGACGTCCGGCTCGCCCGCCGGACCCGGTGCGAGCTGCCACGCCCTGGCCAGGGATTCGCCGGTGTCCGCCGGGAACGCGATCGGCGCGTGGTCGGGTTCGGCCCAGGTCGCGCCCAGGTCGTCGCTGGTCGCGACGCTCGGCCCGAAGTGCTCGCTGGTGACCCCGGCGAGCAGCCGCGGCGTGGCGCGGCGCGTGTCGATGCCGACCGCGTACACCTCGGTCATCGGGTGGTGCGGGCCGGTGACCTCCCACGTCGCCCGGTCGTCGGTGCTGGTGGCCAGCCACAGACCCTTGCGCGTGCCGATCGCGAGCAGGACGGACATCGGACACCTTCCTCCGGTGATGCAGCTCACAGGTACTCTGCCGGAAAAATCTCCCCGGGGAAATGTCGAACGCCGGACCGGTGCGTTCGACGCGGGGGTGAAGGCCGGTCAGCGAGTCCGGAAGACAACCGGACCCCGGCCGAAAAGACACCAGGGAGCAAGCCATGCGTTTCCTCATGATGCACCGCGTCGACGAGCGCGACCCGCAGTCGTGGAACCCCAGCCAGGAGTTCATCGAGAAGATGGGCGGGTTCATCCAGGAGTCGGCGGAGAAGGGCATCCTGATCACCGCGGAGGGCGTCCACCCGACGGAGAAGGGCTCGCTGGTCCGCAAGCCCCGCGGCGCGGCGATCCGCGTCACCGACGGGCCGTTCGCCGAGGCCAAGGAGGTCATCGGCGGGTTCGCGCTGATCAACGCGGCGGACCGGGCCGAGGCCGTCGAGTTCGCCAAGCGGTACGTCGAGCTGTTCGACCAGGAGATCGAGGTGGAGATCCGCCAGGTCGTCGAGTTCGACGAGCTGCCGGCGCAGGACTGAGGGCGACCGGTGGCGCTACGCTGGCCGGAACGGCTCTCGGGGGGTTGAGCGATGTTCCTGGTCACCGGCGCCACCGGCAACGTCGGCGCGGAAGTGGTTTCGGCACTCGCGGCGGCGGGGGCCCCGGTCCGGGCGCTGGTGCGCCGGCCGGACGTCACGCTGCCGGACGGGGTGGAGGCCGCGGTGGGCGACCTCGGCTCGCCCGGCAGCCTCACGGACGCTCTCAAGGGTGTCGAAGGCGTCTTCCTGTTGTCCGGGTACGACGACGCGTCCGGCGTGCTGCGGGACGCGGGCGTGCGGCGGGTCGTGCTGCTGTCCGGCGGATCGGCGGCGCTGGAAGACCTGGACAACGCGGTCTCCCGCTACATGACGCTGTCCGAGCGCGCGGTGCGGGAATCGGGCCTGGACTGGACGTTCCTGCGGCCGCGCGCGTTCATGTCGAACGCCCTGCGCTGGCTGCCGCAGCTGCGTTCGGGCGACACGGTCCGCGTCCAGTTCCCGGACGTCCCGGTGGCGTGCATCGATCCGGCGGACATCGCGGCGGTGGCGGTGGCGGCGCTGGCCGGCGGGCACGAAGGGCGTGTGCACGACCTGACCGGCCCGGTGGCGATGCGGCCGGTGGAGCAGGTTTCGGCGCTGGCTTCGGTGCTGGGACGGGATCTCCGGTTCGTGGGACTGTCGAACGACGAGACGCGCGTGGAGCTCGAGGCGGGGATGCCTCGCGAGTACGTCGACGCGTTCTGGAACTTCTACGTCGAGGGCACCTTGGACGAGGCGACGGTGTACCCGACGGTGCCGGAGGTGACCGGGCGGCCGGCGCGGACCTTCGCCCAGTGGGCCGAGGCGCACGCCGGCGCCTTCCGCTGACGCTGTGAAGGGACGCCGGCGATGGCTGGGCGCCGCGCCGCCCGGGGTTGTTCGGCACGGTGGTGACGACCGGGCCGGGAGGCCGGAGGATCGCGGCCTCAGGGGATGAGGACGACCTTGCCCGCCGCGCGTCCGGCGCGGAGGTGGCCGACCGCGGCGGCGGCGTCCGCGAGGGGGTAGGTCCGGTCGAGGGCAGGCGTGAGCTGTCCGGTCTCGATCATTTCGCGCAGGGTCTCGAGGTCCGCGGCCCGAACCCGGGCGACCAGCCCGCACAACCGGTGCCGCACGAACGGGTTCAGCAGCGCCGCCCGGAAGACGCGCTGGATGCCGCCGAGCCACTTGCCGCCTTCGCCGCCGACGATCACCAGCGTGCCGCGCGGGGTCAGCGCCCGGCGCAGGTCGGTCAGCGAACGCAGGCCTGCGGTGTCCAGGATCAGGTCGTACCGCCGGGCCGCGAAGTCCTCGCGCGTGTAGTCCACGACGTGCCCGGCGCCGAGCCCGCGGACGAGGTCCGTCTTGGCGGTGCTGCACACCCCCGTGACGTCCGCGCCGAAGGCCTTGGCCAGTTGCACCGCGAAGGACCCGACGCCGCCGGCCGCACCGATGACCAGGACGCGGTGCCCTGGCCGGACGCGGCCCACGTCGCGCAGGGCCTGCAGGGCGGTACCGCCGGAGACGAGGACGGCCGCCGCCTCCTCGAACGAGACGCGTTCGGGCTTCGCCGCGACGAGGTCCTGCTTCGCGATGGCGTGCTCGGCGAACGCGCCCTCGCAGACGCCGAACACCTCGTCACCGGGCCGGACCCGCGTGACACCGTCGCCGATCTCCTCGACCGTGCCGGCGAAGTCGAGGCCCCGCACCGGCTGCTTGGGCCGGCGCAACCCGAAACCCAGCAGGCGCAGCAGGTACGGCTGCCCGGTGGTCAGGTGCCAGACGCCCGCGTCGACGCCGGCCGCGTGCACGCGCACGAGGACCTCGCCGGCCGCGGGCGATGGTCTGCCGGCCTCGCGCAGTGCGAGGACATCCGGGCTGCCGTAGCGGTCTTGGACGATGGCTTTCACGACGTCTCCTCCGGGTACTGGAACACTTCTTCGAGCGGAACTCCGAACACGTGCGCGATCTGGAAGGCCATCTCGAGCGACGGCGAATACCGGCCCTGCTCGATCGCGATGACGGTCTGGCGGGTGACGCCGAGCCGGGTGGCGAGCTCGGCCTGGGTCAGCCGGCCGTGCGCGAACCGGAGGGCGCGGAGCGAGTTCGTGACGCGGGTCGGCTTCACCACGGCTGGAAACCCCGGTGGTAAGCGAAGATCCGGGCGATCGACCCGAGGATCGCCGAGAGCGTGAACGCCAGGTAGACGGCGTTGGCGATCCAGAAGTGCGGCGCCTCGGCCATCGCCAGGAGCAGGGCCGCGACGGCACCGATGACGACGAACGAATGGCCGGCGTACTCGCCGAACCGGCCGATCTCGCGGTCGCGCTGGTCTTTACCGCCGTCTCCCGAAACCAACGCGGCGACGATGCTCAGCACGATCGTCGCGACGATGGACGCGCCGACCGTCCAGAGCAGCGTCGCGACGTAGGGGACTTCGGCCAGTGGTCGTCCGCCGGCCCGGCCGAGGACCACCACCAGGTACGCCGCGTAGCTCACTATCGCGGCGATGCCGAGGATCCAGGCGCGCTTCTCTTCGTGGGTCACCTCGTCAAGGTAAAATAAACCAGACATCGTGTCAAACTTTCTTGACATGAGAAAATCTTCGGCGAGGGTGTCCAAGGCGGCGTCGGCCGTTCGTAGTCACCGCGTACGGCAACCGAGCCACTGGAGGATCCCGTGAAGTACCTGATGCTGATCAACGCCTCGCTCGACGCGGACGGCGAGGCCATGGGCGGCTGCACGGTCGAGGACTGGCAGCTGTTCGACAAGACCATCAAGGACTCGGGGGTCTACGTCTCCGGGAACTCGCTCGCCGACTTCACCACGGCCACCACCGTCCGGGTCGACGACCACGGCGAGCGGGTCGTCACCGACGGGCCGTTCGCCGAGTCCCGTGAGGTGCTGGGCGGCTACTTCGTCGTCGACGTGCCGGACCTCGACGTCGCCCTCGACTGGGCGGCGCGCTGCCCGGGATCCCGCGGCGGCGGGCACATCGTCGTCCGGCCGCTCGCTTCGTACGGGGACTGACGGCGGTGGCGGGGCGGGCCGAGGCATCCGTCGAGGCGGTGTTCCGGGAGGAGCGCGGGCTGCTGCTCGCCGCGCTCGTGCGGCGGTTCGGCGACCTCGACCTGGCCGAGGAGGTGACGTCGGAGGCGATCGAGGCCGCGCTGGTGCGCTGGCCGGCCGAGGGCGTGCCGCCGAACCCGGGTGCCTGGCTGATGACGACGGCCCGGCGCAAGGCCGTCGACCGGCTGCGCCGTGACCAGGCCTACGCGGCCCGGCTCGCGGTGCTGCAGGTCGAGGCCGAGCGCGCGGCGCCCGCCCCGCCCTCCGACGACGGTGGCCTGCCCGACGAGCGGCTCCAGCTGTTCTTCACCTGCGCCCACCCGGCGTTGCCGGCCGAGGACCGCGCGGCCCTGACGTTGCGCTGCCTCGCCGGGTTGACGACCTCGGAGGTGGCGCGCGCGTTCCTGGTCCCGAGCGCGACGATGGGCAAGCGGATCGTGCGCGCGAAGAGCCGGATCCGCACGCTGCGGATCCCGTTCCGCGTGCCGGACGCCGCCGAGCTGCCCGGGCGGCTGCCGGGCGTGCTGCAGGTCCTCTACTCGATCTTCACCGAGGGCTACGCGGCGAGTTCCGGCCCGGACCTGCAGCGGCTCGACCTGGCGGAGGAGGCGATCCGCCTGGCGCGGATCCTGCGCCGGCTGCTGCCGGGGGAGCGGGAGGTGGCGGGCCTGCTGGCGCTGATGCTGCTGATCCACGCCCGCCACGACGCCCGGACGGGCCCGGACGGCGACCTGGTGCTCCTCGACGACCAGGACCGCGCCCGCTGGGACCGCCCGCTGATCGACGAGGGCGCGGCCTTGGTCGTGGTGGCGCTGACCGGCGGCCCGCCGGGCTGGTACGGCGTCCAGGCGGCGATCGCGGCCCTGCACGACGAGGCCGCGGACGTGGCGAGCACGGACTGGCCGCAGATCGTGGCGTTGTACGACGTGCTGCGCGGGCTGGCGCCCTCACCGGTGGTGGAGCTGAACCGCGCGGTGGCGGTGGCGATGCGCGACGGCCCGGCGGCGGGACTGGCGTTGCTGGAGGGACTGGCGGAGGAGCCGAGGTTGCGCGCGTATAGCCCGTTCCCGGCGGCTCGTGGCGATTTGCTGAGCCGGCTCGGGCGGCTCGAGGAAGCGGCGGTGGCCTACCGGGAGGCGTTGGAGCTGGCGGGAACCGAGCCGGAGCGGGTCCATCTGCGGGGCCGGCTGGCCCAGGTGGCCGAGGTGTGCGGAGAGCGGTGAGCCGCGGATCATGCAGCCTCTCCGCGGTGGTCGCTCGCTGCGGCGCTGCTTGTCCGCGCCGCATTGCGGCTGCGCCGCTTGTCCACGCCGCCGCCTCGCCCGAGGCGCTTCCTGCGCCGCCCTGCTCTCGGGCTGCCGCTTCATCGCTTCCCTTGCGCCGCCGCTACCTCAGGGGGTTCGTCCCGCCTCGTCGGCGTCGCTCGGTCCGTCGCCGGCCCGGAACTGTCGGTGGCCCCCGGTAAGCTGGATACCGGGGGCCGGAGGCCTACCCCGCCCGCAGAGCCGCCACCGCCGGCGCGAACATCGTCGCCTTGATCGCGCCCAGCGTCCCGCGGTCCTTGCCCGCCAGCGCCTGCGCTCGTTCGTGTGCCACCTTCACCACTTCGCCCTCGGCCGCGACCTCGTCCACCAACCCGATCTCCGCCGCCTCCGAGCCGCCGAAACGCCGGCCCGTCGTCATCGAGGCGATCGCCGCCGACGGGGTCAGCTTGCCCTGGATCAGCGCCGCCATCCCCGGCGTGAACGGGATGTTGATGTCCGCCTCCGGGAAACAGAAATAACCCCGGTCGCCGCGCATCACGCGGAAGTCGTGGGCCATGGCCAGCATTGCGCCCGCGCCGAACGCGTGGCCGTTGATCGCCGCGACGGTCGGGACCGGCAATGTCAGTACCCGCGCGAACAGCTCCTGGACCTCCGCGACGTACCCGGCTGCCTGGTCGCCGTGGGCCGTCAGCCATTCGAGGTCGAGGCCGTTCGAATAGAACTTGCCGCCTCCGGTGGTCACCAGGGCGCCCTCGATGTCGTCCAAAAAGGAATGGACGCGCTGCAGCCAGTCCGGTGAGAACCGGTTTTCGTCGTCGCCCAGGTCGAGCACGGAAACGGTCACGGTCGGTCCTTTTCTCGAGGGGGCACGGTCAGCGCCGCCCGCACCGCGGCGGCCAGCCTTTCCCGCACCAGGGGATCGGTGATGTCACGCCGGAAGAACGCCGTCGGCAGGTCGACGACGCACGTCGTGATCACCTCGACCGCCAGGCCGTCGCCGCGGTCCCACAGCCGGCGGCCGAGCCGGACCAGCAGGGCGACCAGGCGTTTGTCCACCGCGTGCAGGGCTTCCGCCAGCTCGCCGGGCAGTTCGGGCCCGAAGAGCCGGTCGCCCCGCACCGTCAGCAGCATCCGCGCCCCCTCGGGACGCAGGGACGCGAACACCGCGGGCGTGTCCGCCGCCGCGACGACCGCCTCCACCGGCGACGAAGCCTGCTCCACGAGCGAGGTCTGGAGGTCGAGGAAGGCCGTCGCCGCGCGCAGCCAGACCCGGGCCCGCAGCGCGCTGAGTGACCCGAACGCGTGGTAGATCGTCCCGTTCGGCACGCCCGCGGCCGCGGCCAGGCCACGCACCGTCACCTCCGCCGAGGAGGCGATGAGCCGCTCGGCGACGTCGAGGAGCGCGTCGAGGTCGTGGACGCGGGGGCGGGGCATGCCGAGACCGTAACAGAGCACGTGCTCCAAAACCAGGGCGGTAAGCTGCCGCCGTGGAGATCTGGATCAACCCGGCGTGCTCGAAGTGCCGGTCCGCGGTGTCGATGCTCGACGAGGCCGGCGCGGAGTACACCGTGCGCCGCTACCTCGAGGACCCGCCGACGGCGGCCGAGCTCGAAGCCGTCCTGGAGCGCCTCGGCCTCGAACCGTGGGACATCACGCGCACCGCCGAGCCCGTCGCGAAGGAACTCGGCCTCAAGACCTGGGGCCGCACGCCCGAAGACCGGCCGAAGTGGATCGACGCGCTGGCCGGGCACCCCAAGCTGATCCAGCGGCCGATCATCACGGCCGACGACGGCACGGCGGTCGTCGCGCGCGACCCCGAGACCGTGCGGTCGGTCCTTTAAGGAATCGCGTCGCCCTTCGCGAGCAGCGGGACGTCCAGGGCCACCGTCTCCGGGTACTTGATCCCGGCGCCGGTGTTGAGCACGACGACGTCTTCGTCGCCCTCGAGCCACCCGGACTCGCGCAGGTGCCGCAGCGCGGCGAAGCACGCGCCGCCCTCCGGGCAGACGAAAGTGCCTTCACGTGAGGCCAGTTCCCGTTGGGCCGCGAGCAGTTCCTCGTCGGTGACGGCGATCGCGGTGCCGCCGGTCGCGTACACGGCGTCGAGCACGAGGAAGTCGCCGAGCGCCTTGGGCACGGTGATGCCGAAGGCGACCGTCCGGGCGTCCGGGAACGGGGTGCTTTCCCGCGCACCGCGCGAAAACGCCGAGACGATTGGCGCGCACCCGGTGGCCTGGACGGCGACGAGCCGGGGCAGCGGGCCGGAAACCCAGCCCAGTTCCCGCATTTCCAGCAACGCCTTGTGGATCCCGATGATGCCGACGCCGCCGCCGGTGGGGTAGAGGATGACGTCGGGCAGGCGCCAGCCGAATTGCTCGGCGAGCTCGTAGCCCATCGTCTTCTTGCCCTCGATGCGGTACGGCTCCTTCAGCGTCGAGACGTCCTGGACCCCTGCACGCCGCTGAACCGCCGCGGCGACGAGCTTGCCCGCGTCGCCGATGAGACCGTCCACCCGGTACAGCTCGGCACCGGCGGCGACGCACTCGCGCATGGTGATCGCCGGGGCGTCGTCCGGCATCGCGACCAGGCTCGACAGCCCCGCGCGCGCCGCGTACAACGCCCACGCCGCGCCGGCGTTGCCGTTCGTCGGCATCGCGATCCCGCGCACGCCCAGCTCGGCCGCTCGCGAGACGCCGACCGCGGCGCCCCGGGCCTTGAACGTGCCGGTCGGGATCAGGCCTTCGTCCTTCATCCACAGGCGCGACAGCCCGAGTTCGCGGCCGTAGCGCGGGAGCCGCAGCAACGGCGTCATGCCTTCGCCGAGGCTGACGACGTGCTCGGCCGAGCGCACGGGCAGCACCTCGTGGTAGCGCCACAGCGTCGGCTCGCGCCCGGCGATCTCCTTCGGCGTCACGGCTTCGCGGACGCCGTCGAGGTCGTAGCGCGCGAGCAGCGGCGCGCCCGCCGCGGAGAGCCCCTGGACCGTGTCGGCGTCGAGGCGTTCGCCGGTCCGGGAGCACTCGAGGTGGCTGAGGAAGGAGTACGGCACGGCGCCGATCCTAGGTCCTAAGGTGAGCACATGGACGCGCTGCGGGTGTGCCTCTACGTCTTCGCCGGGGTGACGCTCGGCACCTGGCTGGTCTCGGTGCTGACCGGGGAGTACTCCTGGGTGGACCGGATCTGGTCGATCGTGCCGGTGGCCTACGTGGGGATCTTCGCCGGCGCCGCCGGGTTCGCCGACACCCGGCTCGACGTGATGTTCGTGCTGGTCACCCTCTGGGGAATCCGGCTGACGTTCAACTTCGCCCGCAAGGGCGGGTACGCGCCCGGCGGCGAGGACTACCGGTGGGCGGTGCTGCGCGAGCGGATGGCGCCGTGGCAGTTCCAGCTGTTCAACTTCTTCTTCATCTCGCTGTACCAGAACGCCATCCTGCTGCTGATCACCCTCCCGGCGCTGACCGCGCTGGAGCACCCCGGCGGGTTCGGGGTCGCGGACGTCGTCGTCGCGGTGGTGTTCGCCGCCTTCCTCGTCGGGGAGACGGTCGCCGACCAGCAGCAGTGGCGGTTCCACCGCGAGAAGCACGCGGGCCGGGCGCCGACGCGGTTCCTGCAGGCCGGGCTGTTCCGCTACTCGCGGCACCCGAACTTCTTCTTCGAGCAGGCGCAGTGGTGGGCGGTCGCGGCGTTCGGGGTGGTCGCCGGCGGTCTGCAGTGGACGGTCGTCGGCGCGGTCCTGCTGACGCTGCTGTTCGTGGGCTCGACGCGGTTCACCGAGAGCATCACGAAGTCCCGGTACCCGGAGTACGCGGACTACCAGCGGCGGACGTCGGCGGTGGTCCCGTGGCCGGTCCGCGGATGACGGTCGTCGCCGCGCTGCAGTTCGCGACCGGTGTCCCGCTCGAGCGGATCCTGGCGTTCGAGGACGAGATCCGGGGCGCCGACCTGGTGGTGCTGCCGGAGGCCGTGCTCGGTGGTTATCCGGGGCGTGTGCCGTTCGTCGAGTACTTCCACGCGGCGGTGGCCGTGCCGGGCCCCGAGACGGCGGCGCTGGCCGGGCTCGCCTCCCGGACCGGCGCGACGCTGGTGGTGGGCGTCATCGAGCGCGACGGCTCCACGCTGTACAGCACGGTGGTGTTCCTCGACCCGGAGCTGGGGCTGGTGGCCAAGCACCGCAAGCTGGTGCCGACGGCGCGGGAACGCGTGTTCTGGGGCCGCGGCGACGGTTCGACGCTCCCGGTGGTCCCGACGGCGGCGGGCCGGGCCGGCGCGGCGATCTGCTGGGAGAACCACATGCCGTTGCTGCGGGCGGCGATGTACGCGAAGGGCGTGGAAATCTGGTGCGCCCCGACGGCGGACGACCGCGACGTCTGGCAGGCGTCGATGCGCCACATCGCCGACGAGGGCCGCTGTTTCGTGGTTTCGGCGTGCCCGTACGAGGCCGGGGGCGACGACCCGTTCCGCGGCGGCAGCGTGATCGTCGGCCCGCTGGGGGACGTGCTGGCGGGCCCGCTGCGTGACGCGGAAGGCCTTATCACGGCGGAGATCGACCTTCAGGAGATCGTGGCCGCGCGGCACAGCCTCGACGTGTCGGGGCACTACGCGCGGCCGGACGTGTTCTCGCTGACGGTGGACGAGCGACCGCGGGACGGCGTCACCTTCCTGCGGTGACGCCGTCCCGCGCGGGGTCACACCGCCAGCCGGCCGCCGTCGACCGGGAGCACCGCGCCGTGGACGAAGCTCGCGTCACCCGCGGCCAGGAACGCGATCGCCGCCGCGATCTCCTCCGGGGCCGCCACTCGCCCGGCCGGGCCCGCCGCCGCCAGCTCGTCCAGGCCGTCGCCGAACGCCGCCGTGCCTTCCGTGCGGGTCGGGCCCGGGCTGACCGCGTTGACCCGCACGCCCGACGGGCCGAACTCCGCCGCCCACGCCTTCGTCATCAGCTCGATGGCCGCCTTCGACGCGCCGTAGGGCGCCATGCCCGCCATGCCGGCTGTCGCGACGATCGTGGACACGTTCACGATCGCGCCGTGGCCGCGCGCGGCCATTTCCGGCGCCAGCTCGGCGACGAGGTAGAACGGAACCTTGACGTTCGTCGTGAAGACCGCGTCGAAGTCCGCCTCCGGGAAGCCCGAAGTCGGCCCGGTCGGGAACACGCCGGCGTTGTTGACCAGCACGTCGATCGGCCCGCCCACCTCACGCGCCCGGCCCGCGAGGGCACGCGCCGACGCGGCGTCCTTCAGGTCCGCCGCGACGAAGTCGGCCTTGCCGCCCGCCGCGCGGATGGTCTCGACGGCCTCGGCGCCGCGCCCGGCGTCCCGGCCGGACAGCACCACGTGCGCGCCCAGCCCGGCCAGCGCGACCGCCGTCGCCCGGCCGATGCCGCTCGTCCCACCGGTCACCAGGGCCGTCGACCCGGACAGTTCCGCAGCTCTTTCGGGGGTCCGGGTGGCGGAGCCCCCGGCCCGGGGCGAAGCCCCGGATGTCACCGCAGTCATGCTCAACTCCTTCGGAACCGGGGTGTTTCCCCGGTCGCAGAGTTCAAGCGAGGCCGCCCGCGAAACCCTTCCGAATGAGCCTTCGGCCCTCCTTATGCCCGCGATCCGTTTCGCCGATGGTCTTCCAGCGCCGCGACGAACTCGGCGACGTCCCGCCGGCGCGACGTCGCCGGCCACACCGCCCAGGTCCGCCGGACGATCGGGTTCCCGGCCAGCGGCACCCAGCGCACGGTGTCCGGCAGCGGGTACGGCCACGCGGGTGGCGCGAACGCGTACGCCCCGCCCGCGCTGACCGCCGGGATCTTGAGCTCGATGATCAGCCGCTGCTCCTCCGGGACCTCCGGCCCGACGTCGAGGCCGTGGCTGCGCAGGATCGCGGCCAGCTCGTCGTACCAGGCCGGGCTGCCCGCGCGCGGGAAGGCGAACCACTCCAGGCCGGCCAGGTCCTCCAGCCGGACCGGCGAGCCCAGCTTCTCCGCCAGGTCCGCGGCCAGCAGGACACCGACGTCCTCGGTCACCACGAGCGCCGCGTCCAGGTCGGGCCCGGGCGGCCGCTCGCGCACCAGCCCGACGTCCAGTTCGCCGGCCCGCAGCGCGGCCACCTGGGCCACCGACGACAGGTGCCGGGCCTGCACCCGCGTGTCCGGCAGCCGCGCGAGCGCCGAGGGCAGCAGCTCCGGCGGCAGTTCCAGGGGGACGCCGACGCGCAGCACGCCGTCCGCGGTGTGCCGGGCCATCGCGGCGAGCGCCTGGTCGTGGCGGGCCAGCACCGCGCGGGCCTCGCCGAGCAACGTCGTCCCGGCGTCGGTGACCTGGACGCCGGTGCTGGTGCGCACCAGCAGCCGGACGCCGAGCCGCCGTTCCAGCGCCGTGATCGTCTGGGACAGTGCCGGCTGGCTCACGTGCAGCCGGCGGGCCGCCTTCGACATCGCGCCCGCCTCGACGACCGCGACGAACGCCCGCAGTTCCCGGATCTCCATCAGCGGCCCCACCGGATCGGCAGCGACTTGAGGCCGTTCTGGAAGTTCGACCGCAGCCGCACCGGCTCGCCCGCGAGTTCCACGAAGCCGAACTGGTCGAGCACCGCGTCGAACATCGCCCGCAGCTGCACCCGCGCGAGGTGCGCGCCGAGGCAGAAGTGCGGGCCGTGGCCGAAGGTCAGGTGGTCGTTCGGGGTGCGGCCGATGTCGAAGGTGTCCGGATCGGGGAACACCGCCGGATCCCGATTGGCCGACGAGAACCAGACCACCACCTTGTCCCCGGCGCGGATGTCCACATCGGACAGCCGGACGTCGGAAACGGCGGTGCGCCGGAAGTGCATGACCGGCGTCCACCAGCGCAGCATCTCCTCGACCGCCGAGGGCAGCAGCGATCGGTCGGCCAGGAGCCGACGGTACTCCGCGGGGTGCGAGAGCAGCGCGAGCAGCCCGCCGGGCAGGCCGTTGCGGAGGGTTTCGTTGCCCGCCACGGAAAACAGCCAGAACAGGTTCTCGAACTCGGCGAGGGAGACGCGGCCGCCGTCGTCGCCGACGTGCCGCATCAGGTTGCTCATCACGTCGTCGCCCGGGTGCTGGCGCTTGTAGTCGCCGAGCGCGTTCGCGTACGCGTAGAGGTCCGGCATGCCCGCGCGGGTCCGCGGGTCCGGCATCGACCCGGCCGGCCCCGGCGCCGGGCGGACGGCGAGCGCGGCCCGGGCGAGCTCGCTCACCTCGGAAACGGAAACCGTCGAGCTCACCGCGTACTCGGCGTCCTGGTAGCCGATCACCCGGTTGCTCCAGTCGTACATCAGCCGCCGGTCCTGTTCCGGCACGCCGAACACCCCGGCCAGGGTGCGCAGCGGCAGGTCGGCGGCCACCTGCGCGAAGTCGCATTCCCCGCGATCGGCGACCGCCGCGACGAGCTCCCGCGCCCAGCCTTCGATCTGCGACGTCAGTTTCGCGATCGCGCGCGGGGTGAACGCCTTGGTGAGCAGCCCGCGCAGCCGGCCGTGCTCCGGCGGGTCCATGTTCAGCATCATCCGGCGCACGTAGGCGAGGTCGGCCGCGTCGCGGATCTGCGTCCCGCCGAGCTGGGAGGAGAACACCGCGGGGTCGCGCAGCACCCGCCGCACCTCGGCGTGGCCCAGTACGGCCCAGAAGTCGTCGACGCGCACCACCGGGCCGGCGCGCCGCAGCCGCGCCAGCTCGTCGTACGGGACACCTTGCACGTAGGTGTCCGGATCGGTGATCCCCACGAGCCGACCCTAGCCGCGGCCCCCGACAGTTTGGGAGGCTGCGCGGATGGACACGCTCAACATGCGCACCGGCGGCAAGGGCGAACCGGCCGTCCTCCTCCTGCACGGCCTCGGCGCGACCGGCGCCGTCTGGGCCCACTTCGCCGTCCTGCTCGACCGGCGCGTCCTGGTGCCCGACCTGCCGGGCCACGGCCCGTCCTCGCCGCTGCCGCACTACAGCTTCGCCACGTTCGCCGAGGCGGTCGCGCGGGCGCTGCCGGACGGCGGCCCGCTGATCGTCGCCGGGCACTCGCTCGGCGGCGTGCTCGCGCTGGAGCTGGCGTCCGGCCGCTACGACGTCGAGGTCGCCGGCGTGCTGGCCCTCGGCGTGAAGGTCGAGTGGAGCCAGGACGACCTGAACCGCGCCGCGTCGTTCGCCGCCCGGCCGCCCCGGGTGTTCGCGACGCGGGAAGACGCCGAGCAGGCCTACCTGAAGGTGTCCGGGCTGCTCGGGATCGCGCCGACCGACCCGGCCGGGCTTCGCGAGACCGAGGGAGGTTGGCGCCTCGCGATGGACCCGGCCGCGTTCGGCCTCGGCGCACCGGACATGCCGGCCCTGCTGGCCGGGGCGCGCTGCCCGGTCGTGCTCGCCGCGGGTGAAAACGACCCGATGAGCCGTCCGGAGCAGCTGCGGGCGCTCGATCCCGACGCCGTCACGCTCGCCGGTCTCGGGCACAACGCCCACGTCGAGGACCCGGCCGCCGTGCGGGCCCTGCTCGAGCGCTTCGGCGTGTGAAGTTCCGGTGCAGCCGTCGTACCCCACGCGACGGCTGCTCCGCGAACCCCTCGCCACCACCGGACGCGAGAAAGCCTAGGAAAGCGTGGTGGACGAGCGCCTGTACCGCCCCTCCCCGCCGCCGTCACCGTCCGTACCTGCGGAAACGGTTATCTTCGCCGATCGGTGGTACAGCTCGGGCGGCACGATCGTGATGCTGGAGAGGTACGTTCCGCTCGGGGCACGCAGGAGAGGACGCCTGTGGACGAAGGCCTGTCGTTCGCCGGATGGCTGCGGGACCGGCGTGCCCTCGCCGGCCTCACCCAGGCCCAGCTCGCCGAGCGCGCGGGAGTGAGCCTGCGCGCGGTGCGCAACGCCGAGCTCGGCAGCGTCCGGCGGCCCCGGCCGGAGACGGCCCGCAAGCTCCGGGAAGCGCTGGCCGAAGCGCCGCCGGAGCCCGTGCGGCTCGGCGTCCTCGGCCCGCTGACGGTGACGCGGGGCACCGAGAGCGTGGAGATCGGCGCGGAGAAGCAGCGCCTGCTGCTGGCGCTGCTGGCCCTGCAGCCGAACCGGACCGTCCGGCGCGAGGACCTCGTCGACGTCATCTGGGACGAGCCGCCGCCGTCGTGCCTGGAGCTGCTCCACACCTACGTCGCGCGGCTGCGGCGGGCGCTGCGGCCCGCCGACCTCATCGCCACGGACAAGGGCGGCTACCGGCTGGCCGTCGGCGAGGACGAGCTCGACCTGCTGCGCTTCGAAGCCCTGCTCGCCCGGGACGCGTTGAAGGAGGCCCTGGAACTCTGGCGCGGCCCGGCGCTCGCCGACGTCGAACGGCTGCGCCAGCACCCCGCCCGGCTCGCGCTGGCGATGCGGCGCGCCAAGGCGGTGCTGGCCTACGCCGGGGTCGCCGACCCCGAAGACGCGGCGGTGCAGCTGCGGGTGCTGACCGCCGAGGAGCCGCTCAACGAGTCGGCGCACGCCAAGCTGGTGCTGGCGCTCGCCGCGTCCGGGCGCCAGGCCGCCGCGCTGGACGTCTTCGAGGAGGTGCGCCGGCGGCTGGACGGCGAGCTCGGCCTGGACCCCGGCCCCGAGCTGCGGGCGGCCCAGCGGCAGGTGCTGCGGCAGGACTTCGCCGCACCGGAGCCGCCGGCCCGGGTGCCGGCGCAGCTGCCCGCCGATGTCCCCGGCTTCCGCGGCCGGGCCGCCCAGCTGGCCGAGCTGGACGCGTTGTTGCGGCGCGACGACGGCGACACCGGCGCGCGCATCGCCGTCCTCTCCGGTACCGGCGGGGTCGGCAAGACCGCGCTCGCCGTCCACTGGGCGCAGCGCGTGCCCGCGGAGTTCCCGGACGGCCAGCTCTACCTCGACCTGCACGGCTACGGCACGGTCCGGCCGGTGGACCCGGGCGACGCGCTGTCCGGGTTCCTGCGCGCCCTCGGCGTCGCGGGCGCGGACATCCCCGCCGAGCCGGACGAGCGCGCCGCGAAGTTCCGCACCGCGCTCACCGGGCGGCGGATGCTGCTGGTGCTGGACAACGCGAACGCGGTCGGGCAGGTCCGTCCGCTGCTGCCCGGCTCGCCGACCTGCCTGGTGCTGGTGACCAGCCGGGACGCGCTGCCCGGCCTGGTCGCCCGCCACGGCGCCCGGCGGGTGCTCGTCGACCTGCTCACCGAGGCGGAAGCCCGCGACCTGCTCCGGGCGCTGCTCGGCCCGCGCGTCGACGACGAACCCGAGGCCGCCGCGGCGCTGATCGGGTACGCGGCCCGGCTGCCGCTGGCCCTGCGGCTGGTCGCGGAGCTGGCGCTGAGCCGGCCGGGCGAGCGGCTCGCCGCCCTGGCCGCCGAGCTGGCCGACGAACGGCGGCGGCTCGACCTGCTCGACGGCGGCGGTGACCCGCTGACCGCCGTCCGCGCCGTGTTCTCCTGGTCCTACCGCAACCTCGCGGCCGACGCCGCGCGCGTGTTCCGGCTCTGCGGCCTGCACCCGGGCCGCGACCTGACGCCGCCCGCGCTGGCCGCGCTCGCCGGCGTGCCCCTGCCGGAGGCCGAACGGCTGGCCGGTGTCCTGGTGCGCGCCCACCTCGCGCAGCAGACCGGTGACGACCGCGTCCAGCTGCACGACCTGCTGCGCGTCTACGCCGCCGAGCTCGCGGCCGGCGATCCCGCCGAGAGCCACGAGGCGCAGCAGCGGCTGTTCGACTTCTACGTCTCCTCGGCCGGCCAGGCCATGGACGTCGTCCTGCCGCAGGAACGGCACCTGCGGCCGCGCGTGCCGGACCCGGACGTCAAGGTGCTCGACGCACCGGCGTGGCTGGAGGCCGAGCGCCGCAACCTCCTGGCGGTCGCCGCGCACGCGACCCGGCACGGCTGGCCGGACCACCTGCGGCTGCTGTCCGGGATCCTGTGGCACTACCTCGACGTCGGCGGTTACCACGAGGAAGCGCTGGTCCTGCACACACACGCGTCGGCGCTGGCCCACCACACCGGCGACCGGGCGGCCGAGGCGGAGCCGCTGATCCTGATCGCGCTGGGCCACTGGCGGGTGGGCCGGTCGCCGGAGGCGCTGCGGTACCTGGAGGAGGCGCTCGTCCTCGCCCGGGAGACCGGTGACTGGCGCACGGAAATCCACTCGGTCAACACCCTGGGGCTGGTGTGCCGGGCGCTGGGCCGGTTCGCCGAGGGGATCCGGTACTCGACGGAAGCGCTCGCGCTGGCCAGGAAGACCGGCGACCGCACCAGCGAAGGGCTGGTCCTGGTGGTGCTGGGCTGTTCCTGCCGCGGCATCGGCCGGTACGGCGAGGCCATCGGTCACCTCGAGGAGGCCCTCGCGCTGGCGCGGGACATCGCCGACCGCACGAGCGAGGGCTACGCGCTGGTCAACCTGGGCGACTCGCTCTCGGCACTGGGCCGGCACGACGAGGCCGTCCGGGCCGTGGAGGAAGGGCTGGTGCACCTGCGTGCGATGGGCGTCCGGGTGAGCGAGGGGTACGCCCTGGGCATCCTCGGCGACGTCGAGCACGCGCGCGGCCGGTACGCCGAAGCCGCGGCGCACCTGGAGCGGGCGCTGGAAATCGCGCAGGAGACGGGAAGCCCGCCCAACCGCAGCGTCGCGCTGAAGCACCTGGGCGACGTCCGGCTGGCGGAGGGCCGGCACGCGGAAGCCGCCCGGCACCTCGAAGAGGCGCTGAGCCTGGCCCGTGAATGCGGTGACCGCGGCGTCGAATCCCGCGTGCTCAACAGCCTGGGCAGCCTGACCGCCGCGCGCGGAGCTTCCGCGGACGCGCTGCGGTACCACCGCGAAGCCCTGGCCGTGGCGAAGGAAACCGGCTGCCGTCCCGAACAGGGCCGGGCCCACTGCGGGCTCGGTGAAGTCCACAGTGGACTCGGTGACCCGGAGGCCGCGCGCGAGCACTGGGAACGCGCGCTGGCCTGTTACGCCGGGGAATGCGTGCCCGGCGCGATCCGGGTCCGCAACCACTTGACGGCCCTGGAGTGTGTCGCGGGGTAGCCGGGCCGCCGGGCGGCGAGGTCGCTTTCGAGGCGTTCCAGGTCCCGGTCGACGACGTCGGTGCTGCCCGCGAGCCGCGGCCGGGGACGCCGGGCGATCACGTCCTGCTCCCGGTGGCCTTGAAGAACGCGTAGTGGAAGGTGCCGTCTTCGCCGGCGGTCCGGTGCAGGTCCGCGACCCCGCGGTCCCAGCGGTCCTGCGTGATCAGCCCGCGGGCGACGGCGGTTTCGCCGACGCCTTCGACCATCGCGGTGAAGGTGTCGCGGGTGAACCCGGCGACCAGCCCGGGCCGCGACGCGTCGACGTAGACCGTCCGCGGCTCCACGGTGACGTCGCCGAACCCGGCGCCGGTCAGCAGCGGGTGGAGACGACGCCCGATGAGCGCGTCGCCGCCGGCGTCGGCCTGCAGCCGGACCAGGCAGTCGATCGCGGCCTGCGCGTGCTCGCTGCGCGGGTGGAAGAACGCCGAACCGTGGTCGCCCTCGATGACGGTGATCGTGCCGCCCGGCCGCAGCAGGGTCTTCAGGTGCGCGAGGGCTTTCTCCGGCTCCGGGAGGTGTTCCAGCACGAAGCAGACGAAGACGTGGTCGTACTCGCCGTCCAGGTCGAACAGGTCCGCTCGGCGGAAGTCGACGCCCTCGACCCGGGTTTTCGCCTGCCGCAGCGACGCTTCCGAGACGTCGACGGCGGTCAGGCGCACGCCCGGGCTGCGGGCCACGAGGTGGACGGTCTGCGCGCCGACGCCGCAGCCGGCCTCCAGCACCCGGCTCCCGGCGGGGTAGGCCGTTCCGGCGTGCAGGAGTTCGGCGAGGGTGTCGGCCTGGTCGCCCAGGCGGCGGGTCTCGGGTTCGGTGTACCCGTGCACGTAAGCGGTGTCCATGAGCCCAGCGTGCTGCGACAATGGTCCGATGGACAGAGCCAAAACCGCGCTCTCCGAGGGGTCCATAGGGTCGGACTTCCTCCAGCTGGACGTCCGCGAGGCACCGCCGGGCGGCCTGGCGGACTGGCTCGCCGGACAGCTGCGTGCGGCGATCGCCGACGGCCGGCTCCCGGTCGGCGCCCGGCTGCCCGCGTCCCGGGTGCTGGCCGCCGAGCTGCGCGTGTCGCGGGGTGTGGTCACCGAGGCCTACCAGCGGCTGATCGACGACGGCCACGCCGCGGGCCGCGGCCGGGCGGGCACGGTCGTCGTCGCCGCGCCCGTGCTGCCGCCGGACCCGTCGCCGGACTCACCGGCCGGTTCGCCGGTGATCACGCCCCGGCCCGGGGTGGCAGTCTTCGACGCGGTCCGCGCGGCCCCGGCCCGGATCGACCTCACCCCCGGCGTCCCGGACCTGACGGCGTTCCCGCGCGCGGCGTGGCTGCGTGCCGAGCGGGCGGTGCTGGACGAGCTGGAGCCGTCCCACTTCGGTTACGGCGACCCGCGCGGCGCGCCTTCGATGCGGCTGGCGGTGTCGCACTGGCTGGCGCGCAACCGCGGGATCCGCGTCGATCCCGGTGAAATCATCGTGGTGGCCGGGGTCGCGCAGGCGTTGACGCTGGTGGGCGCGGTGTTGCGGCAGCACGGCCTGCTTTCGGTGGCCGTCGAAGACCCGAGTTCGCTGGGGGCGCGCCAGCACCTGCACCACTGCGGGTTGGCGACGCCGCCGGTCCCGGTGGACGACGACGGGCTGCTCGTGTCCGAGCTGCGCGCCCCGGCGGTGTTGCTGACCCCGGCCCACCAGTTCCCGATGGGCGTGGTGCTGGGCGGCGAGCGCCGCCGCGAGCTGATGCGCTGGGTGGCCGGCGGCGGCATCGTCATCGAGGACGACTACGACGCGGAGCACCGCTACGACCGCGCACCGGTGCCGGCGGTCCGGTCGATGGTGCCGGAGGTCTGTTACACGGGAAGCGTTTCGAAGCTGCTGGCACCGGCGCTGCGCGTCGGCTGGCTGCTGGCGCCGCCGCGCTTCCGCGACGACCTCGTGGCGGCGAAGCGGTTCGCTGATCTGGGCAATCCGGTGCTGGCCCAGCTGGTCCTGGCGCGCTTGATGGAAACCGGCGAGCTGGAGCGCCAGCTGCGGGTGGTCCGCGCCCGGCACCGCCGTCGCCGCGACGCGATGATCCGTGCTGTCGCTTCCGGCTTGCCGGGCGCGGTGGTCCACGGCGCGGCGGCGGGCCTGCACCTGACGATCACGTTCGACGCCGACATCGACGACGTCGCGGTGGCGGCGGCCGCGCTGGCGGAGGGGGTGAAGGTCCAGCCGCTGTCCTGGCACCGGCAACGGCCGGGACGGCCGGGGCTGGTGCTGGGGTATGCGGCCCGGACGGCGACGGAGATCGAAGAGGGCGTGGCGGTGCTCGGGCGGCTGGTGCGGGGCTCGCGACCGTGACCACAGAGCGTGCCGCCTACTCGAACAGGTGCCTGTTTTCCCTGCTCCAGGCGAGCCGGCCCGCCAGCTGCTCGAGATGGCCGTCGGCAGCCCAGCCGGCCTGAGGCTGGTGCCCCGCGTCGGCCAGCCTCCGGACCTGCGCGAGCACGGTCCGCTGGACGTCGATCACGGCATCGACCAGTCCCGACGTGGACGTCAGGCCGTAGGCGCCGGCGAACACCTCCAAGCGGTGCCGCCGGTGGGGAGGACGACGATAGCGCAGCGACCGCAGGCATTCGGCGTCCTCGCGGAAGGGAGCGACGTACTCCAGGGCGTAGCAGACGTCGTGCAGCCGGGGTGCGGGACGGGCGTAGTCCCAATCGAGGATGCCGACCGGCTGCTCCCCTTGCCAGACGACGTTCCACGGACCGAAGTCACCGTGGCAGATCACCTCGCTGCCACCGGTCCCGGTCGTTCCGTCGAACCACCTGGACTCCGGCGGCGGCCGAAAGCCGGCCACCGCATCGTGGTAGTCCCGCAGCAACCGGGCGAACCTCGCCAGACCGGCATCGCCGACCACCTGGGCCCAGCCCTGCGGGCCGGACTCACCCTCCAGATAGGTCAGCACCTCGCGGCCTTCTTCGTCGAGGCCCAGGACACGAGGTGCCCACCGGAAACCCACGGCCTCGAGATGGCGGAGCAGCGCGTGGACGGCCGGCGACCACGGAAACGTCGGCCGGCGGACGGTGTCGCCGATCCGCACCACCCGCCGATGTGGCCGGTCCTGCAACACCTCTTCCGCGGTCACGCACCCGAACGGTACTCACGGCGCCGCCCGCCTCTGCGGGTCCTCTCGCCGTGAGGGGGACCCCCGGTTTCAACGTTACCGGGAGGCACCGACAGTTCCCGGCCCCGTGACCCGAGTTGTCCACACCCCGACCGGCCACGCCCGAGTTGTGCACAACCCCCGCCGTAAAGAGTCCTCAAAGGACAGTCAAGCGGCTGTGATCATGCTCTCCCGGGCAATTCGTGCTGTTGGTTGCCATACGCAAGCAAGTTGCTTAGCCTAGCTAAGGGACTTTGCGAGCAGAAGGGTTGCACAGTGGCGGAACGCCGGACGTATTCGATCGCGGAACTGGGGCCGCGGTACAAGTGGATCGCGCTGTCCAACACGACGCTGGGCATGCTGATCGCCACGATCAACTCCTCGATCGTGCTGATCGCGCTGCCCGACATCTTCAAGGGCATCGGCATCAACCCCCTGGAACCGGCCAACACGAGCTACCTGCTGTGGATGATCATGGGCTTCCTCGTGGTCACCGCGGTGCTGGTGGTGAGCTTCGGCAGGCTCGGCGACATGTACGGCCGCGCGAGGATGTACAACCTCGGCTTCGCCGTCTTCACCGTTTCCTCCATCATGTTGGCCGTCACCTGGTTCGACGGCGACGCGGCCGCGTTGTGGCTGATCGGCTGGCGGATCGTGCAGGGCGTCGGCGGTGCCTTCCTGATGGCGAACTCCTCGGCGATCCTCACCGACGCCTTCCCGGCCAACCAGCGCGGGCTCGCGCTCGGCATGAACGGTGTCGCGGCCATCGCCGGTTCGTTCCTCGGCCTGGTCGTGGGCGGGGTGCTCGCGCCGGTCGACTGGAACCTGATCTTCCTCGTGTCGGTGCCGTTCGGCGTGATCGGCACGGTCTGGGCGTACCTCAAGCTGCACGACACCGGCATCCGCAAGCACGCGCGGATGGACTGGTGGGGCAACATCACCTTCGCCGTCGGCCTGATCGCGGTGCTGATCGGCATCACCTACGGCATCCAGCCGTACGGCTCGTCCCCGACCGGCTGGGGCAGCCCGTTCGTGCTCAGCTGCCTGATCGGCGGGCTCGCGGTGCTGGTGGCGTTCGTGATCATCGAGTCGAAGGTGGACAACCCGCTGTTCCGCCTGTCGCTGTTCCGGATCCGCTCGTTCACCTGGGGCAACGTCGCGAACCTGACGGCCTCCCTCGGCCGCGGCGGGCTGCAGTTCATCCTGATCATCTGGCTGCAGGGCATCTGGCTGCCCCAGCACGGCTACACGTTCGAGCAGACGCCGCTGTGGGCGGGCATCTACATGCTCCCGATGACGGTCGGCTTCCTGCTGGCCGCGCCGACGTCGGGCATCCTCGCCGACCGGATCGGCAGCCGCCTGCTCGCCTCCACCGGGCTGCTGATCACGGCGATCACGTTCCTGCTGCTGATCATCCTGCCGGTGAACTTCGACTACTGGGCGTTCGCGGCGATCCTGCTGGTCAACGGCATCGGCATGGGCATGTTCTCCTCGCCCAACCGCGCCGAGGTGATGAACAGCCTGCCGGCCGACGCGCGCGGCTCCGGCGCGGGCATGATGACGACGTTCCAGAACGCGGCGATGGTCCTGTCGATCGGCTTCTTCTTCAGCTTGATCATCGCGGGCCTGTCTTCGAGCCTGCCGTCGACGATGAGCCAGGGCTTGATCGAGCACGGCGTCCCGGCGGCCTCGGCGGCGCAGATCGCGAACCTCCCGGCGGTGGCGGTGCTGTTCGCGGCGTTCCTGGGCTACAACCCGATCCAGCAGCTCCTGGGCGGTCAGCTGTCGTCGCTGCCGCCGGACCAGGCCGCGTTCCTGACGGGCCGCAGCTTCTTCCCGAACCTGATTTCGGGCCCGTTCCAGTCGGGATTGGCGGTGGCGTTCGGCTTCGCGATCGTCGTGTGCCTGATCGGCGCGGTGGCTTCGCTGCTGACGAAGGACGCGCGCCCGGAGAACGGCGAGTCGGTGGGGGAGGAGCTGGCCGCCGTGGCCGGGGAGTCGGGTGGCGGGCCGAGCGAACTGGTATCGCCGTCGACTGAACGCTGACGACGAAGCGAGGAAAGCCGGGTGCCGGGTGGCACCCGGCTTTCCTCGTGATTCCGCGGGGCCCTACGCCCAGTCCGGAGACAGGGTGACGCGCACGGAATTGATCAGGTCTGTCTTTTCCGGCCCGACGCGGGAAACGGTCACTGCGTAGACGACCCCGTTGATCCTGACGTGGTCGCCGTCGTCCAGCCGGCCCTTCTTGGCGGCGTCCAGCACGTCCGTCGGTGCCGGAGCCGACGTACCCGCTCGCGCTCGGCTCTCTTGCTGCCACCGTTTGACCGGAAAATCCGGAACGACCGTGGTGGCCGCTGGACCGGACGGCGCCCGAGGTGCCGGGGCGGCGGCCGCCTGGGGGCCCGGGGCAGGCCGGATCCCCGGAGAGCCGGCGATCTCCGCCAGCTCCGAAGCGAGGAAGGCATGACCACTGCGCCCGTCCGGCGCGATCGTCTTGACGATCCCCAAGCCGTTTGTGCCCTGGGCATGGCCGATGACAGCGATGCAGAAGACCGTGTAACTGCCGGCGGCACAGTTCCTCAACTCGACCTCGCGTTCGCTCCAGGAGTCAGTCGATCCCGTGGATTCGCCGGCCATCAATTCTTCCAGGCATATCCGAGTGATGTCGGGAAGGGCCGCGCGGACCGCGTCCACCACCTTGCTGAAACCGGTTCCCGGCGGCCAGAAGTTGTTGACCGCCTTGGTCTGGCCGAAGTCGAAGTGCCGGTAGGTGTGGCGTTGGCAGATGTGATGGACGGCCGCCTCGTCGACGGTCAGCGTCAGTGAGAATCCCCCGGCCGCGGTGGCCGTCCCTTGGGTGATGACCTTACCGCTCGACGAGTACCCCCGGATATCCTCGGGAATCGCCCGTTCCTGCTGGAACAGTTTCGCACCGTCTCCGGCGCCCGGGAACCATCGCAGACCTTTGCGCTGGTGCTGCTTGGTTTTCTCATCGTAGAGCCATTGTTCTTGTTTCGGACCGCTCAGGACGCCGTCGAGCTGCCGGTGCGCAGATTGTGCCGCTCGCAGGTGTTCGGTCATCTCTCGCCAGTCCTCGTCGTGGACGACTGGCTGAGCTTTCAGGCTGAAGTAGACGTCCTCGAGCTTCTTCAGGTGAGCGGACACCTCGTCCAGCCGTCGCTGCCGAGGCTGGTCGGGATCCGGCTCGGTGTCGGCGTCGAAGCCCATCCCCGGGTCGCCGGCCGGACTCGGCGGTCCCACCGACAGGTTGACCGCCATGTTCCACAGGAGTTTGTAGGGGTTACCTGCCGCCGCCTTGGCCACCTCGCTGCCGGCGATCTCACAGCACGCCTCCCAGAACTCCTGCGCACCGGCATGCCCCGGGGTGTCGGCCGAGGCGTGCCAGGAGCGCACGAGCCCCAGGCCGCCGTCATCGACGATGCCGCTCAGCGTTTCCTTGGAAATCTTGTGGTGCAGCGCGCCCAGTCCCCAAGTGGCGGGCAGCGTCATGAGCCCCTTCTGCCTGTTGATCGGCTCGACCGCCCACCTGCTCTTGTCGGCCTGGGTCTTGGCGCTCGTCGGCGGTGGGTGACGCTGGACGCTCACCTCGGCCGGTACCGGCGTCGCCGGAACAGCCGGCGTGGTGCCGAGGAGGCTCGAAACGGTCCGGTTTCCCGCACCGCGTTGAAGGGCGACGACTCCCTTTCGGTCCAGCGGCCGAATCGGCGCGGCCGGAACCGGGGAATTGCCTTTCTTTCGCGCGCCGCCCTGCCCGACCCGCGCCCCGGGCTCAACGGGGCGATCGGTCACGCGGGGAATGCGGTCCACCCCTGTCATGCTCAGCTGCCGGCTGCCCCGGCGGCACGACCGGTCGGCCGGAAACGAGGGCAGGGATTTCAGCCCGCCGGGACACGGCAGCGTCGAGAACGAATACCTGAAATCAGGCTTACCGGCCGACGGTGGCGCGCTGAATCTTCACCGGGTGCGCCGGCGCCCCGTCCAGTGGCCCGTTCGGATCGGTCGGGATGATCCCGTCCGCCACCATCCGATCAATCGCGGACATCCCCCGGATCACCCGCCCCATGACCGAATAGTTCGCCGGGATGTTCGCGAACGAGTGCACGATGAAGAACTCCGACCCGTTCGTCCCGGGCCCCTGGTTGCCCATCGCGATCGTCCCGCGCGGGTACGTCTCGGCGCCCGAGACCTCGTCCGGGAACTTGTACCCCGGCCCGCCCTTCTCGACCTCGTAGATGTCTCCGCACTGGAGAACGCCGAGACGGGAAGAATTCGAAAGCCGCCAGCACTGGGACCGGTCGTAGAACCGCTGCAGAACCAGCGAAACCATGTTTTGGACCGCGCACGGAGCGGCCCCCGCGCGGTCGAGCCGCACGGTCACCGGCCCGTAGTTGAACCGGAAGGTCACGTCCACGGTCCCGCGGGTCGGCGCCACCGGCCACGGACGGACCACGGGGCGCGCCGCCGGGTTGTCCGGGGTCGGCGTGAACGTGCACCGGACCGACGGCACCGAAGCCGAGGCCGGAGCGGCGGGTACCACCAGGGCGCCCAGAACAGCGAACACGGCCAGTCCCCAGCGCAGCTTCATGCCGGGCACGTTAGCGAATGACGAACTACCTGCGCCAGGCCGTGCGCCGCTTGCGGATGTCCAGCACCAGCAGCAGGACGAGGAACAGGGCCAGGCCGACCAGCCACACGTTCTCGGTGTTGTTCTCGTGGTTGCCCTTGATCATCACCAGCAGGATGATCGCGCTGACCCAGCCGGCGATGCGGGTGGCCTTCGGGAACGAGCCGTGCCAGCCCCAGGCCGCGGACGGCTCGTCGCGCGGGTCGACCTCGGGCCGCCTCTTCTCGACCGCCTTGCCTGCCACGATGAACTCCTCAAACCCCGTGAACCTCGGACCCGCCGATGATCCCACACCTCCGGGTGCGCCGCGGAGACCCCCCGCGCGACAATGACCGGCGATGACTACCTCGCGAAGCGTTCTCGTGCTCGGCTCGACCGGGTCCATCGGCGTGCAGGCCCTCGACGTCGCCGCGCGCAACCCGCACCTGTTCCGGGTGGCCGGGATCGCCGCGGGCGGGGCCGATCCGGCCGCGCTCGCCGCGCAGGCGATCGCCCACGGCGTCGAGGCCGTCGCCGTGACCAGGGCCACGGCCGCCGAAGACGTCCAGCTCGCGTTGTACGCCGAAGCGCAGAAGCGCGGGTACGCCCAGGGCGAGTTCAAGCTCCCGCGGCTCTTCGCGGGCACGGACGCCGTCACCGAGCTGATCGACGCGGTCGAGGTCGACACCGTCCTCAACGCGCTCCCGGGCTCCCGCGGCCTCGAGCCGACGCTGCGGGCGCTCGCCACCGGCGCCACCCTGGCCCTGGCCAACAAGGAGTCCCTCATCGCCGGCGGGCCACTGGTGCTCGCCGCCGCCAAGCCCGGGCAGCTCGTGCCCGTCGACTCCGAGCACTCCGCCATCGCCCAGGCCCTGCGCGCCGGGCACCGCAGCGAGGTCGCCCGGCTGGTCCTCACCGCGTCCGGCGGCCCGTTCCGCGGCCGCAAGCGCGCGGAGCTGGCCGGCGTCACCGTCGAGCAGGCGATGGCGCACCCGACCTGGTCCATGGGCCCGCTCATCACGATCAACTCCGCCACCCTGGTCAACAAGGGCCTGGAGCTGATCGAGGCGGCGCTGCTGTTCGGCATCGAGCCCGCGAAGATCGACGTCACCGTGCACCCGCAGTCGATCGTGCATTCAATGGTGACCTTCGCCGACGGCTCGACGATCGCCCAGGCCAGCCCGCCGGACATGCGGCTGCCCATCGCGCTCGCGCTGCACTGGCCCGACCGGGTCCCCGGCGCCGCCGCCGCGTGCACCTGGGACCAGGCCACGACCTGGACGTTCGAGCCGCTGGACGACGAGGCCTTCCCGGCCGTCGAGCTGGCCCGGCACTGCGGCACCGAGGGCGGCTGCCTGCCCGCCGTCTACAACGCCGCGAACGAGGAGCTGGTGTCCGCCTTCCTCGCGCAGAACACCAGCTTCACGTCGATAGTGGACACTGTTTCCGAGGTGGTGGGAGCCGCCGACGAATGGCGTCGCGAACCACGCGACGTCGAGGATGTTCTCGCGGCCGAGCGGTGGGCTCGTGCGCGGGCCGGTTCGATCATCGAGGGGAAGTAGCGGGTGCTCGCCTACATCATCGGTGTGGTGCTCTTCGCGCTGGGGATCTGCGTCTCAGTCGCACTGCACGAGGCCGGCCACATGGTCACCGCGAAGGCCTTCGGCATGAAGGTCCGCCGGTACTTCGTGGGCTTCGGGCCCACGGTGTTCTCCTGGCGCCGCGGCGAGACCGAGTACGGCCTGAAGTGGATCCCGCTCGGCGGGTTCTGCGACATCGCCGGCATGACGGCGCTCGACGAGGTGACCCCGGACGAGGCGCCGCGCGCGATGTGGCGGTTCAAGACCTGGAAGCGCACCGTCGTCATGTCGGCCGGGTCGGTCACCCACTTCATCCTGGGCTTCGTGGTCCTGTACCTGATGGCCGTGACCATGGGCCTGCCGAGCCCGGCGGCCGCCGAAGCGCCCAAGCCGGTGCTGGCGACGACCTCCTGCGCCGTCCCGACCACGTCGAAGGAACAGGCCGCCGCCCAGGCCAAGAACCCCACCTGCCCGCAGGGCGCGCCGACCCCGGCGGCGACGGCCGGGCTGCGGGCCGGCGACACGGTGCTCGCCGTCGGCGGGAAGCCGGTCGCGACCTGGGAGGAGATGCTCACCGCCGTCCAGGCCACCAGCGGCCGGACGGTGTTCGAGGTGCAGCGTGGCACCGAGAAGCTGTGGCTCGTCGTCGACGTGCCGAAGGTGCAGCGCTGGAACGGCTCCGCGGTCAAGGAGGTCGGCATGATCGGCGCCTCGCCCAAGGTGCCGCAGCTGACCACGCAGTACGGCCCGGTCGCCGCGGTCGGCGCCACGTTCGACTTCACCGGCATGATGTTCTCCGAGACGGCGCAGCGGCTCGTCCAGTTCCCCGAGCGCATTCCCGCCGTGGTCACCGCGATCTTCGGCGGCGAACGCGACAAGAACACCCCGGTCAGCGTCGTCGGGGCGAGCCGGCTCGGCGGCGAGGCCGTCGAGAACGGCGTCTGGGTGCTGTTCTTCCTGCTGCTGGCCAGCCTGAACTTCTTCATCGGCGTGTTCAACCTGCTGCCGCTGCTGCCGCTGGACGGCGGCCACATCGCGGTGGTCTGGTACGAGCGCGTCCGCGACTGGATCCGCACGCGGCGGGGCAAGGTGGCCGGGGGACCGGTCGACTACACGAAGCTGTCCGGGATCACGATGGTCCTGGTGCTCATCGGCGGCGCGGTGACGCTACTCACGGTGACCGCCGACATCGTCAACCCGATCCGGATCGGCCAGTAGTCCCACGGAGGGGGTGCGGTCCGCCGGTGACCGCTCACCCCCGCCGTAATGCTGCTCACCGTGACGGTTGACATGGTGAAGGTGGCCCAGTAGGGGTAGGTACGCTGGAAGCCGTGACCGTCGCACTCGGTATGCCCGCCCTGCCCCCGCCCGTCCTGTCCGAGCGCCGCAAGACCCGCCAGCTCCAGGTGGGGTCGGTCGGCGTCGGCAGCGACCACCCGATCTCCGTCCAGTCGATGACGACGACGCTCACCTCCGACGTCAACGCGACTCTGCAGCAGATCGCCGAGCTGACCGCCGCGGGCTGCGACATCGTCCGCGTGGCGTGCCCGTCGGCCGACGACGCCGAGGCGCTGCCCGCGATCGCGCGGAAGTCGCAGATCCCGGTGATCGCCGACATCCACTTCCAGCCGAAGTACGTCTTCGCCGCGATCGAGGCCGGCTGCGCGGCGGTGCGCGTCAACCCGGGCAACATCCGCAAGTTCGACGACCAGGTCAAGGAGATCGCGCAGGCCGCGAAGGACCACGGCACGCCGATCCGGATCGGCGTCAACGCCGGCTCGCTCGACAAGCGGATCATGGACAAGTACGGCAAGGCGACGCCGGAAGCGCTGGCCGAGTCGGCGCTGTGGGAGGCGTCGCTGTTCGCCGAGCACGACTTCCACGACATCAAGATCTCGGTGAAGCACAACGACCCGGTGGTCATGGTGCGCGCCTACGAGATCCTCGCCGAGCAGTGCGACTACCCGCTGCACCTCGGCGTCACCGAGGCCGGGCCGGCCTTCCAGGGCACGATCAAGTCGGCCGTCGCGTTCGGCGCGCTGCTGCGCCAGGGCATCGGCGACACGATCCGCGTCTCGCTGTCCGCGCCGCCGGTCGAAGAGGTCAAGGTCGGCATCCAGATCCTGCAGTCGCTGAACCTCAAGCAGCGCAAGCTGGAGATCGTGTCGTGCCCGTCGTGCGGGCGCGCGCAGGTCGACGTCTACACGCTCGCCGAGCAGGTCACCGCCGGGCTCGAGGGCATGGAGATCCCGCTGCGCGTGGCCGTGATGGGCTGCGTCGTCAACGGCCCGGGCGAGGCCCGCGAGGCCGACCTGGGCGTGGCGTCCGGCAACGGCAAGGGCCAGATCTTCGTCAAGGGCGAGGTCATCAAGACCGTGCCCGAGCACGCGATCGTCGAGACGCTCATCGAAGAGGCCATGCGCATCGCCGAAGAGGCCGGCGAGGCCCTTGGTGAGGGCGCGCCGGTGGTCACCGCCGGCTGAAATCTTCGAGGGGGTTCCGGGTGGCGAAGCCCCCGGCCCGGGGCGAAGCCCCGGCTGTCACAGATCTCCTTCCGGACGACGCTCTCGAGGCGTCATCCGTGGTGGCCAACCGGGCGATGAACCGCGAGCGCCGGTTGGCCGGTCGCGACGGCTATTCGCGGGTGCTCGGCTTCGACATCCCGGGCCTGCCGCCGGGCGCCCGCTGGCTCGATCTGTGCTGCGGCAGCGGACGTGCGCTCCTGGACGCGGCCGGGGCCCGGCCGGATCTGGACATCACGGGCGTCGACCTCGTCGGGTACTTCGCGGCGGCCGGGCCCGTGCGGTTCGAGACGGCGTCGATCACCGCGTGGGAACCCGCGGGCCGGTTCGACCTCGTCAGCTGCGTGCACGGCCTCCACTACGTCGGCGACAAGCTGGGCGCGCTGCTGCGGGCGGCGTCCTGGCTGCGCGACGGCGGCGTGTTCGTGGCGAACTTCGACGTAGCGGGAATCGAAGCGCCGGGTGGGGCGCGTCGGGTGCTGCGCGCCTTGCGCGAAGCGGGTTTCACCTACGACTCGCGAGCACACCGGATCCGGCGGGCCGGCCCCTTCGGCGGCTCGCTGCCCTTCCGCTACCTCGGCGCGGACGACCGGGCGGGCCCGAACTACACGGGCCAGCCCGCCGTCCGCTCGTTCTACGAATCAACCCTGTAGGTGGTGCTGGGCGGCGTCGCGGATCTGCAGGCGGACGTTCTCGAGCGCGGCCGCGACCTCGTCGATCTGCTGGGAAGCGAGCTGGATGGCGCCCTGGATCGCGGTCGCGGTGGACGTCTCCCCGAGCAGGCCGAGCACCTGGGCCTGGAGGTCTTCGAGGTCGCTCTTCGTGGCGAGCGCGATGCCGGTCGGCACCTGGTCGGCGAGCAGCTCCAGCTGCTGCGCCTGCTCCTGGATCGTCATCGGGTGGTTCCTTCCGCGGTGGGGACGCACGTCCGTGTTATCAGACCCGGAACTGGCAGTGACACCTAGGGCTTCGCCCCAGGTCGGGGGCTCCGCCACCCGAGCCCCCGAAAATGTCGGTGGTGACGATTACCCTCGCATTCGTGAGCGTGACCTGGGCCTTCCACGAGCCGCACCCGGTGGTGCGGCCCCTGGTCACGCGCTACGTGGGGTATGCGCAGGACGATGTCACGCTGGCCGTCCACCGCGGCCTGCCGTCCCGGCATGTGACGCTCGTCATCAGCCTCGCCGGGCCCGTGCGGATGGCCGGGCAGAGCTTCCAGGCGCTGGTCGGTGGGCTGCACACGCGCGCGGTGCTGATCCGGCAGGACCGCGTGCAGGAGGGGGTCCAGCTGGAACTGGACCCGCTGGGCGTGCGGACGCTGTTCGGGGTGACGGCGGCCGAGCTGAGCGGCGAGGTCGCCGACCTCGCCGACTTCGGTCTCGGCTCGCTACCGGACCGGCTGCGGGAGCTGCCATGGCGCGAGCGGTTCGCGCTGCTCGACGACGTGCTGGCCGCCCGGGCGGTCGAGCCGGTGGTGCCGCCGCCCGAGCTGGGGGAGGCGTGGCGCCGGCTGCGGGGTGCGGACGGGCAGGTGCGCGTCGCGGACCTCGCGGACGAGGTCGGCTGGAGCCGCCGCCACCTGGGCGAGCGCTTCCGCACGGAGCTGGGGCTGGCGCCGAAGCAGGCGGCGCGGGTGCTGCGGTTCGAGCGGGCCGGGCGCCTGCTGCGGAGCGGGCGGACGGACCTGGCGGCGCTGGCGGCGGAGTGCGGGTTCTACGACCAGGCGCACCTGACGAACGAATGGGGCGCGCTGGCCGGGTGCACGCCGGGGACGTGGATCGCCGAGGAGCTCCCGTTCCTCCAAGACCAGGAGGCGGAGGTGGCGCGAAGCTGACGGCATGACTCCTGAACCGAACGTCTGGCCCGCCCTCCGGTACGACGACGCCCCCGCGGCGGTCCGCTTCCTCGTCGACGTCCTCGGCTTCACCGAAGCGCTGGTGGTGCCCGAGGGGGAGCTGATCGCGCACGCCGAGCTGCGCTGGCCCGAGGGCGGTGCGGTGATGCTGGGCAGCGTCCGCCCACCGGACGGCGTCCACGACGCGATGAAGCCGGGCACGGCCGCGGTGTACGTGGTGTCGGACCAGGTCGACGAGGTGTACGCGCGGGTGCAGGCCGCGGGTGCGGAGATCACGGCCGAGCTGACGGACACCGAGTACGGCTCGCACACGTTCAGCCTGCGCGACCCGGAGGGCAACGCCTGGACGCTCGGCACCTACCGCGGCGCGGCCTGACCCGCCGCCGGGAGGGACGCCCCGCTACTGCACCGGCCGCTCGAAGGTCACCAGCAGTCCCTCGACGCCGCCGGGGCCGACCCGGCCCTTCACCTCCGCCGAGGTGATGGCCTTGAGCTGCCACCCGTCCTCGGCGTGGTCGTTCAGCAGTTTCTCCAGCTTGCCGCCCGACATCTTGCCGCCGAGCAGCTTCTCGCGGACCTCGACGACCTTGTACGTATAACGCTGCATACTTCCGATACTGCCCGGAATGCCCGGCGTCGGCTGTTCATCTCACCGTGTCGGGAGGCTTGCGTTCCGTTCAGCAGTCGAATCTGGCACCCTGGAGCCCGTGTTGCGGCTTGCAGGTGCACGGCTGCTCGATGATCGGGACTATCCGGCGGTCCGGGCCGCGCTGGCCGCCGACCCGGTGGGCAGCTGCATGGTCAGCGCCCGGGTCGAGGCCGCGGGCCTCGACCCGTGGCGGCTCGGTGGCGAGCTCTGGGCCGCCGACAGCCGTCCGGTCCGGGCCGGGCGGCTCCAAGGACTGTGCTTTTCCGGGCCCAACCTCATCCCGCTGCGCGGCAACGCGCCCGCGTTGCGCTCCTTCGCCGACCGCGCCCTGAGAAGGCAACGCACCTGCTCCTCGCTCGTCGGCCCGGCCGAGCAGGTCCTCGGCCTGTGGGACGAGCTCGAAGGCGAGTGGGGCCCGGCCCGCGAGGTCCGCGGCGACCAGCCGCTGATGGCGCTGGACAGCACCCCGCTCGTCGCCGCCGATCCGCTGGTCCGGCCCGTCCGGCCGGACGAGCTCGAGCGATACCTGCCCGCGGCCGTCTCGATGTTCATCGAGGAGGTCGGTGTCGATCCGCGCAGCGGTGACGGCGGCGCCAGCTACCGCGCCCGGGTCACCGAGCTGATCGGTGCCGGTCGCGCGTTCGCCCGCTTCGAGGACGGCGAGGTCGTCTTCAAGGCCGAGATCGGCGCCATGTCGGCCACCGTCGGGCAGATCCAGGGCGTCTGGGTGCACCCCGACCGCCGGGGCGACGGGCTCGGCACCGCCGGCACCGCCGCGGTCGTGAACCGGCTCGTCCGCGGGCTCGGCCGCACCGCCAGCCTCTACGTCAACGCCTTCAACACCCCCGCCCTCGCGGCCTACCGCAAGATCGGGTTCGAGCAGGTCGGCCAGTACGCGACGGTGCTGTTCTAACCACTCTTCCGTGGCGGTGTTTCGAAGCCACCACAACGCTCTGACCAGGCATCATCCCGCCATGAGTGCACGTCGAGGCCGCAGTGCGCTCGCGGTGCTGCTGCTCGTCGCCGCGACCACGGCCGGGTGCTCGGGCGACGGTCCCGAGGACGCCCTCTCCGCCTTCCTGGACGCCGTCGCGTCCGGGGACGTCGCCGCCGCGGCGGCGAACACCGACTCCCCGGAAGCCGCGAAGGCCGTCCTGAGCCAGGTCCGCGGCGTGCTCGGCCCCGAGGCCCTCGACGTCGACGACGAAGAGGTGAAACAGCCCGACGGCGACGTCGTGACCGCCGGCTACCGGCTCACCTGGCACCTGCCGCACGGCCGCAGCTGGTCCTACCGCGCGGACGCCCAGCTGCGGGCGGCCGAGAACGGCTGGCAGGTGCACTGGCAGCCGACGGTCGTGCACCCCCAGCTGGCGGTCGGGCAGACCCTCGGCATGCTGCCGCAGCTGCCGGAGACGGCGCCGGTCCTCGACCGCGACGGCGTGCCGCTGATGCGCCCGCAGACGGTGATCGGCGTGGTCGTCGACCCGCAGAAGGCCGGCGACGCGAGTGCCGTCGCCGGGACGCTGGCCAAGGCGCTGCACCGGTACGAGCCTTCGGTCACCGGCCGGTCCGTGCTGGACGGGATGAGCAAGACCAAGCCCGGTGACGCCTACCCGGTGATCACCCTGCGCGCCGGCGACTACCAGCGCGTCAAGCCGGCGATCTACGACCTGCCCGGTGTCCGCTTCGCCAGCCAGGAGCGGCTGCTGCCGGTGACCCGCGGGTCGGGGCAGCAGGTCCTGCCCGGCATCCGCGCGCTGGTCGAACAGCAGCTGGCCGGGGCGGCGGGCTGGCGGATCGTCACCCGTGACGTCACCGGCGGCGAGGCCGCCGAGCTCAAGGCCGAGCCGCCGCGGCCCGCGCCCGCCGTCACCAGCACGCTCAGCGCGAAGATCCAGGCCGCCGCCGAGAAGGCCCTCGAAACCGAGCCGTACTCCGCCGCGCTGGTCGCGATCCAGCCCTCGAGCGGGGACATCCTCGCCGTGGCGCAGAACGCCGCCGCCGACGAGGAGGGCTCGCTGGCCCTGTCCGGGCGCTACCCGCCGGGTTCGACGTTCAAGATCGTCACGGCGGCGGCCGCGCTGTCGGCGGGGGAGGTCGAGGCGGACAGCCCGGTCGACTGCCCGGGGACGACGACGGTCGAAAACCGCGTCGTGCCGAACGAAGGCCGGTTCGACCTGGGCCGGGTGCCGCTGAAGACGGCGTTCGCGCGGTCCTGCAACACGACCTTCGCCCGGCTCGCCGCCGGTCTCGGCGGCTCGTCGCTCACCGACACCGCCCGCTCCTTCGGCGTCGGCGCCGACTTCGTCGTTCCGGGCCTGACCACGGTCACCGGCGACGTCCCGGCCAGCGACTCCGCCGTCCAGCGGGCGGAAAACGGCTTCGGCCAGGGCCGGGTGCTGACCAGCCCGTTCGGCATGGCGCTGGTCGCGGCCACCGTGCAGGCCGGGAAGGTGCCGTCGCCGTCGATCGTCAAGGGCATGCCGTCGGCCACGAAGAACGTCGGCGATCCGCCGTCGCAGGAGGTCCTCGACGCACTGCGCGGGATGATGCGGGAGGTCGTCACCGCGGGCACCGCGACCGGGCTGCGGGACATCCCCGGCGTCGCGGGCAAGACCGGCACCGCCCAGTTCGGCGACGGCTCCCACTCGCACGGCTGGTTCGTCGGCTACCGCGGCGACCTGGCGTTCGCCGTGCTCCTCACCGACGCCGGGTCGTCCAAACCGGCGGTGCAGGCCGCGCACCGGTTCCTGGCGGGGATCGGCTGAGCGGGCCGTCGTAAAGTGGGGGGCATGTCCGTTCGTGCCCCGCTCGTTCCCGGCGTCCAGACGCCGCGCCGTGACGTCCCCAGTTCCATCGCCCGTCCCGAGTACGTGGACAAGCCGGCGCCGAAGCGGGACACCGGCAACGGCGTGCGCACGCCCGAGGTGATCGAGGCGATGCGGGTCGCGAGCCGGATCGCGGCCCAGGCCCTGGAGGAGGGCGGCAAGGCCGTCAAGCCCGGCGCCACCACGGACGACATCGACAAGGTGGTGCACGAGTTCCTGCTCGACCACCACGCCTACCCCTCGACGCTGGGCTACCGCCGGTTCCCGAAGTCGTGCTGCACCTCGCTCAACGAGGTGATCTGCCACGGCATCCCGGACTCGACGGTGATCGAGGACGGCGACATCTGCAACATCGACGTCACCGCCTACATCGGCGGCGTCCACGGCGACACGAACGCGACGTTCCTGGCCGGCGACGTCTCCGAGGAGGCGCGCCTGCTGGTGGAGCGCACCCGCGAGGCGACGCTGCGGGCGATCAAGGCGGTCCGGCCGGGCCGCCAGCTCAACGTCATCGGCCGGGTCATCGAGGCCTACGCCAAGCGCTTCGGCTACGGCGTGGTCCGCGACTTCACCGGTCACGGCGTCGGCCCGGCGTTCCACACGCCGCCGACGGTCCTGCACTACGAAGAGCCCTCGGTCGACACGGTGATCGAGGAAGGCATGACCTTCACGATCGAGCCGATGATCACCCTCGGCACCATCGACTACGACATCTGGTCCGACGACTGGACCGTCACCACGAAGGACAAGAAGTGGACGGCCCAGTTCGAGCACACCCTCGTGGTGACGGCCGACGGCAGCGAGATCCTCACCCTGCCGTGAGTCAGTGGCTGGTGGCCTTCTTGTAGCAGCGCACCGAAAGCGGCACGAAGATCGCCAGCAGTACCGCGATCCACAGCACCGAAGCCGGCACGGCGTGCTGCATCGGCCAGGCGTCGTGCACCGGCATCGCCGCGCTGGTGTTGCCGAACAGTTCCCGCGACGCCTGTGTGATCGCCGAGACGGGGTTCCAGTCCGCGATCACGCGCAGCGGCGTGGGCAGGCGGCCGCTGTCGACGAATGTGTTGGCCAGGAACGTGAGCGGGAAGATCGCCACGCTGGAGACGTTGTTGAACACCTCGGGCTTGCGCACGGCCAGGCCGAGGGTGCCCATCACCCACGACAGCGCGTAGGCGAAGGCGAGCAGCAGGAGCACGCCACCCAGCGCCTCCAGCGGGCTCGTGTGGATGCGCCAGCCGACCAGCAGACCGACCAGCCCCATGATCAGCAGGCTCGTCACGTTGAGGATCAGGTCGGCGGTGGTCCGCCCGATCAGCACCGCGGCCGGGGACATCGGCAGCGAGCGGAACCGGTCGATGAGGCCCTTCTGCAGGTCGTCGGTCAGGCCGTAGCCGGTGACGATGCTGCCCATCGCCACCGCGAGGGTGAAGATCCCCGGCAGCATGAACTCGCGGTAGGACATCCCGGGGATGTCGATCACGCTGCCGAACACGTAGCCGAAGAGCAACACGAACATCACCGGCATGAACACGATGGACCCGAGCAGGTCCAGCGACCGGACGATCTTGATCGAGTTGCGCTTGGCGACGGTCACGCCGTCGGTGACGGCCATCTGCACCGCGTTCATCACACGGCCTCCTTCGCGGGTTCGGCCGTCTCGTGGCCGGTGAGTGACAAGAACACGTCGTCGAGGGTGGGACGGCGGACGCCGACGTCGCGGACGTCGACGCCTTCCACGGCGAGCAGCGCGAGGGCCTCGGTAAGCGCTTTCGCGCCGTGGGACACGGGCACGGTGAGCCGGAAGCCTTCGGCCTGCGGCTCGCCGCTGGCCAGCCGGGCCAGCGCCCGCCGCGCGACGACGACGTCGTCGTGCGTGCCGACGGTCAGCTCGATCCGCTCGCCGCCGACGAGGTCCTTGAGCTCGTCGGCGGTGCCGCGGGCGATCACGCGCCCGTGGTCGACGACGGCGATGCTGTCGGCCAGCCGGTCGGCCTCCTCCAGGTACTGCGTGGTCAGCAACAGCGTCGTGCCGCCCGCTACCAGCTCGGTGATGACGTCCCACAGCTCGGTGCGGGCCCGCGGGTCGAGCCCGGTGGTGGGCTCGTCGAGGAACAGCACCGGCGGGTTGGCCACGAGCGCGCCGGCCAGGTCGAGGCGGCGGCGCATGCCGCCGGAGTAGCCCCGGACCGGGCGATCGGCGGCGTCGGCCAGGCTGAACCGGGCGAGCAGCTCCCGGCCGCGGGCCTTGGCCCGCTTGGTCCCCAGGTGGTACAGCCTGCCGACCATCTCGAGGTTCTCGGCCCCGGTCAGTTCCTGGTCGACGGCCGCGTACTGGCCCGAAGCGCCGATGTGCGAGCGCAGCTCCTGCGCGTCCTGCACGACGTCGAACCCGGCGACCGTGGCCCGGCCCGCGTCCGGCTTCTGCAGCGTCGTGAGGATCTGGACGGTGGTGGTCTTCCCGGCGCCGTTCGGCCCGAGCACGCCGAGCACCGTGCCTTCGGGCACCGACAAGGTCATCCCGTCGAGCGCGGTGACCTTCCCGTACTTCTTGACCAGTCCCTCGGCCACGATGGCGTCTGCCATGGATCTTCCCCTTCGCGTGTGGAGTCTTCAGGCCCGGCGGATGACGATGTCGCCGGTGTAGCTGTGGGCTTTGACCTCGACGGTCTCGGTGTTGCTGCCGGGTCCGTCGGCGGCGCTGAGCGTGTTGCGCACGGAGCCGACCAGCGAGTTCAGCTCGAGCCACGCGGCACTGCCCTCGCGGATGCCGACCTCGATCTCGCCGACGGCGGTCTCGAGGACGACCCGGTCCCGCACGACCTCGCCGAGCCGGATGTCGCCGGAGGCGGTCTTGGCGTGCACCCCGGCGTGGGCCAGGTCGACGAGGATGTCGCCGTTGGCGGTGTTGACGCGCAGGTCGCCGGTCACTTCGCCGACGCGGGTCTCGCCGTTGGAGTTCTTGAGGACCGCGGTGCCGTCGATCTCGCGGATCCGCAGCCCGCCGGAGCCGGTGCCGAGCTCGGCGTGCCCGGTGGCGCGTTCGACGGTGACGTCCCCGGTCGCCGTGGACGCCTCGAGCCGGGCGGCTTCGTCCAGGTGGATGTCGCCGACGGACGTCTTGAAGCGGCTGGGGCCGACCCGGCCGGTGACCCGGAAGCCGCCCATCGCGGCGGTGCCGGTGATCTGCGAACCGGCCGGCAGTTCGACCCGGACGTGCAGGGCCCCGCCCCGGCCCCAGAGCTTGGTGACGTACTTGGGGCCCTTGACCAGCAGCTCGCCGCCGGCGAACTCGACCCGGGTCTTCGCGACGGCCTTGACGTCCTCGTTGTCCGCCGGGTCGGCCGGGGTGACCTCGACGGTCGTCTCCGCGCCGTCACCGGCGACGATCCTGACGTCCGCGACGCTCATGTCGATCGTGGCCGTGATCGGCTCGGGGGTGGGGAAAACAGGCATGGCTGCGCCCTCCTGGGGTGCTCGGATGGCGTCTCCGCAGGTGGGAGACGTGAAGGGGGAAAGCTGTTACTGGACCCAGCCGGTGTACTTCTCGCCGAAGGCCGTCCGGCGCTGGGTGGGGCGGTCGCGGTCGGTGCCCAGCGCGCTGCTCGCGGCCCGGACGAGCCAGGCGTTGATGGAGAGGCGGTCCCGGCCGGCGGCTTCCTCGACCCGCTGTTTCAGCTGTTCGGGCAGCCGCAGGTTGATGCGCGCGACGGCGCCGTCGTCGGTCTCGGGCGGTGGCGGGGGTGCCTCGGCGGGCGCCGGTTCGGGTGTCGTGGGCAGCGCGACGGCGAACTCGGCCTCGCGCCGGCGGAGGCGGACTTCCACCGAGCCGGGGGCGAGGTCGCGGGTGATCTCGTCGGCCGCGGCCGAAAGGGCGTCGAGCAGGGTCAGCCGGATCGCCGACTCGAGCGGCGCGGTGAGCCGCTCGGCGAGGGCGACGGCGTCCTCGCCCGCCGCTTCGGCGGCGACCGCGAGCTCCCGGCGGAGTTCGTCCACGAAGGGCGTCAGGTCCATGGCACAAATATGGCACCAAAGTGGTGCCACGACAACCCTGAAATGGCACCCTTAGGGGTCGTCGATGGTGCCAAACCAGGAGAAAGCGCCGGTCAGGCGCGTTCGATGCGCTCCAGGAGCTCGTCGAGGAACCCGCAGGCCTCGGCGGCGGCGCGGTCCGGATTCCGGTCGGCGATGGCCCGGGCGAGCCCTTCGTGGCCGATCTCCGGTGAATGGTCGGCGCCCGGCGCGATGCTGGACGTCGTCGCGATGCTGGCCGCGATGACCTCCGTCAGCCCGCGGTAGAGCTCGGTCAGCAGCCGGTTGTGGCCGGCGCCGACGACCGCGCAGTGGAACTCCGCGTCCGTGCGAGCGAAGTCCTCCCAGCGTCCTTCGCGCAGCTCGACCTCGCGGCGGCCGAGCAGCGACCACAGTCCGGCGACCTCTTCCTCGGTCCGCTCGACGGCGGCGAGCCGCGCGCCTTCCACCTCCAGGGTGCGCCGGACCTGCAGGACTTCCCGCAGTTCCGAGCCGCAGAGCCGCCGGATCGCGCCGGACACCTCGCTCGTGGCGCGCACGTAGGTGCCGTCGCCCTGCCGGACCTCCAGGAGCCCGGTGTGCGCGAGCGCGCGAACGGCTTCACGGACGGTGTTGCGCCCGACGCCGAGCTGCTCGACGAGTTCGGCCTCGGTCGGGATGCGTTCGCCGATCGGCCATTCGCCCTGCGTGACCGCGGTCCGCAGCTGCTCGATGACCTGGTCGACGAGGCCTGCTCGGCGCGTGGTGGCCAGAGGCACAGGATTATCCCTTCATCCAATCATCCTACGTATGCGATAGTAGCGGGCATGCGCGTCGAACACCGTGAACCCGAACTGGACGGTGCCGTCGAGGTCCGGACGCCCGGCGTGGTCGCCGCCGGGGCGCTGCTCGCGATCGCGGTGGTGCTCACCGCCCTGAACCTGCGACCGGCCATCACCGGCGTCGGGCCGATGCTCGCCGAAATGCGTGGGGACCTGGGCACTTCCGTCGTCTGGGCCGGCGTGCTCACGACGTTGCCGACGCTCTGCTTCGCCGGGGCCGGGCTGGCCGCACCGCTGCTCGCCCGCCGGGCCGGGGTCGGCGCCGCCATCGCGATCGCGCTGTGCGCCCTCGCCGCCGGGCTGGTGCTGCGCGTGCTCGACGGACCCGCCGTGGTGCTCGGCGGGACGCTCGTCGCCACCGCCGGGATCGCCCTGATCAACGTGCTCATCCCGGTCGTCATCAAGGACTCCTTCCCGGCTCGCATCGGCCTGCTGACCGGCGTCTACACCGCCGCGCTGCAGGGCGGCGGCGCGCTCGGTTCGGCGGTGACCCCCCGGCTCGGCGACGCCCTCGGCGGCTGGCGCCCGGCGCTGGGCGGCTGGGCGGCGCTGGCCGTCGTCGCGCTGCTGGCCTGGATCCTCGCAGCCCGCGGCACCGGCCGGGCACCGCGGCCCGCCGACGGGGCCGAAGACGGCCGCTCGCTGCTGCGCAACCGGCTGGCCTGGATCGTCACCGGCTTCTTCGGCCTGCAGGCGTTCTACGCCTACGCGGCGATGGGCTGGTTCCCGCAGGTGCTGATGGACGCGGGCGTCCGGCGCGACGACGCCGGGCTGCTGTTCGGCCTGGTTTCGCTGATCGCCGTGCCGATCAGCCTCGTCGTCGCGCCGATGGCGGCCCGGCAGCGCGGGCAGAGCCCGTGGATCGTCGGGCTGAGCGTGTTCGGCGTCGCCGGGACCATCGGCCTGATGCTCGCGCCGTCGTGGTCGCCGCTGCTCTGGAGCATCCTCGTCGGGCTCGGCATGAGCACGTTCTCGCTGGCCCTGACCGTGATCGCGCTGCGCGCGCGGACCGGCGCGGACACCGCCCGGCTGTCCGGGATGGCGCAGGGCTTCGGCTACCTGTTCGCCGCGCTCGGGCCGTTCCTCTTCGGCCTGCTGCACGACCTCGCGGGCGGCTGGACCGTGCCGCTGGCCATGCTGCTCGGCCTGCTCGGCGTCCAGATGACCTTCGGCGCCCTCGCCGGCCGCCACCGCTTCGTCTGAAAGCCGGGAGTGACGCTGGAGGCGTCACTCAGCCGACGGTCAAGCGGGCTTGCAGGGCGGCGAGTTCGGTGGAGGACAGACCGTGGCCGAGGAGGAAGCCGGGCATCGTCAACGACGCGATCGTCGAGCTCAGCGACGCTTCGATGGTGGTGTTCCCGGCCGCGAGCAGCGCGGTCACCACGGTGAGCTGGTCACGGAACCCGAGTTCGTCGTGACGCTGCTTCATCCGGTCGTAGGTCAGCAGGTAGTCGGCGATGATCTCGCCCGGCGCCGCTCCGGCCAGCGTGAGCAGGACAAGGGCCAGCAGCCCGGTCCGGTCCTTGCCGCCGACGCAGTGGAACACCACGCACCCGGGTGGGGCGTTGGCGATCGTGCGCACGGCGGAGATCACCAGCTCGGGGTGTTCGGCGAGCATCGCCGGGTAGTGCAGCGGAGAACCCAAGCTGTCGATCTTCGTCCACCGCTCGTAGAACGGTGTGCCGACCGGATCCAGCGGAGTCCGCGCGGTGGTGATCCCCGCCGGCCTCGGCGCGTGGTCCGGCTCGCGCTCGCCGGGGTTTCGCAGGTCGACCACAGTGCGTACCCCGTAGGCCCAAGCCGCCGCCCACCCGGCCTCGCTCAGGCGCGCCGGCGCCTCCATCCGGACCACCGCCCGCGGTTTGACCCGGCCCAGCCCGCCCAGGTCACGAACGTTGACACACCCGTCCCAAGAAAGCTCTCTGCCACCGGTCACAGTCGCAAGACGCGCCGACCCCGTCCCGGGTTGGCGCACCGATCGGCGTGCGGGAACCGCTCAGTCGAGAGGCAGGTTGAGCAGCGCGTTCTCGATCAGCTCGGGCATCGCCGGGTGGATCCAGTACTGGCCGCGGGCCATGCTCCGCGCGTCGAGGCCGAAGCTCATCGCCTGGATGAGCGGCTGGATCACCGAGGACGCCTGCGGGCCGATGATGTGCGCGCCGAGCAGCTGCCCGGTCGCCGGGTCGGCCAGGAGCTTCGCGAAGCCCGTCGTGTCCTCCATCGCCCAGCCGTAGGCGATCCCGGCGTAGTCCTGCTTCGAGACCACATAGGACACCCCGAGGTCGCGGGCCTTCTGCTCGGTGAGGCCGACCGAAGCCACCTGCGGGTGGGTGAAGACGGCGTGCGGCACGAACCGGTGGTCGGCGGTGATCCGCTCGTCCGGGTGCAGGAGGTTGTGCTGCACCACGCGGGCTTCGTGGTTCGCGACGTGCTTGAGCTCGTGCGGTGACGAGAGGTCGCCGAGCGCGTAGATGCCCTCGACCGCGGTCTGCTGGTAGTCGTCGACCACGACGTGCCCACTGTCCATTGTGGTCACTCCGGTCGTGGCGACGTCGAGGAGGTCGGAATTCGGCTTCCGGCCGGTGGCGATCAGCAGCACGTCGCCCTCGACGGTCTCGGCGCCCTGCGGTCCTTCGAGGTCCAGCGCGACGCCGCGTTCGGTCTTGCGCGCCCGCACGGTCTTGCGGTCGAGGCGGACGTCGAACCGCTCGGCGGCCAGTTCGGTGAAGCGCGCGCTGATGTCCTCGTCCTCCGAGCGCAGCAGCCGCCCGGAGCGGTTGACCAGCGTGACCTGGACGCCGAAGGAGGCGAAGACGTGCGCGAACTCGGCCGCGATGTACCCGCCGCCCAGGATGACGATCCGCTCGGGCAGCTCGTCGAGCCGCATCACGGTGTCGGAGGTGTGGTATTCGACGCCGTCCAGGCCCGGGATGTCCGGGATGACCGGCCGCCCGCCCGCGGCGAGCACGAAGTTGTCGGCGGTCAGCACCTCGTCCGGGCGTCCGTCGGCGAAGCCGACCCGCAGCTCCTTGGGGCCGGTGAAGCGGCCTGTGCCCTCGTAGACGTCGACGTTCGCGTTGTCCTCGTGGCTGCGGCGGTACTCCGCGCCGCCCGCGGCGATCGGGTCGATCCGGCCGAAGACGCGGTCACGGATGTCGCGCCAGCGCACGCCCTTCAGCTCCTCGTCGACACCGTACTTGGCGCTGTGCGAAGGCGTGTACGCGACGTCGGCGGCGTACACGAACATCTTCGTCGGGATGCAGCCCACGTTGAGGCAGGTGCCGCCGAAGGTGCCCTTCTCCACGATCGCCGTCTTCTTGCCGGCGAAACCCGGGCCGAGGATGGAGTTCCCCGATCCCGTCCCGACGATCACCAGGTCGTAGTGGGGCACTGCATCCTCCGCGGGTCCGGGTCCGGTCGATTCACCCTAGCCAACCCCGCCGCGAAGGCGGGTGTTCCCCGTTGTGCTCGACGTCGTACCACGTGGTCAATGGCCGGTCGCGGTGAAGTGCATGCGGTCGGTCGGGCTGCGCCAGTTCCCGCCCCAGCTCCACCCGATCGCCGCGAACGCGCGCACGGTCGCGTCGCCGGCCAGGACCATGCCGGGCCGTTCGCGCGAGCGGCCGACGTACGCCGACGCGAGCTCGGGGAGCACGAGATCGCCCTGGGTGTAGGGGTTGCAGAACGGGTTGACGTCCACGGCGAGCCCGTAGGCGTGCGCCGACCACGTCGTCTGCCCGCGGGCCGGGCGGCAGACGAACGCGCTGGTCGAGTTGCCGTCCCCGGTCGGCGGCGCGGTGAGCTCGGCCGGGCTGGTCACGCGTAGCTCTTCGAGCGGGAAGCGCGCGGCGAAGAGCTGCCCGAAGACCTTCGTGATGCCCGCCGCGCCAGTGGCGTTCACCAGCATTTCGCCGGTGTGCGCGCGGCCGTCGAAGCCCCAGAAGGACATCGTCAGGTAGCGGAGGTCAGCCGCTTTGACGGGGCAGGCGGGTTGCCAGGTGCTGCGCGCGAGGACGTCCGCGGGCACGGCGCTGATCGTCGACGCGTACGCGCTGCCCGCCGGTGGGGGAAGCACGTCTTTTGTCGGAAGTGCCCGGTTCACCAGTTCGGGTGGCGTGGGCTCGACCTCGCCGAAGCCGTCGGGTCGGCGGGGGAGTGGCCGGGCACCCACCTGCCAGGCGACGGCAGGTGCGCTCGACGCCGTCGCCGTCGGGGCCGCGGTGCTCGCCGCGCTCGTCGTCGACGCAGGTGCTGCAGGCGACGCAGTTGCTGCAGGTGCTGCAGGTGCAGCTGGTGGCGTCGGCGGCGCTTCCGGCGAGCACCCGCTCATGGTGAGGGCCAGTGCCGCCCCCGCCGCTGCTTTCCGCCACATCCGGCCAGCTTGGCAGAAGCGGTCCCCGGGCGGAGACCACCCGTTCCAGTGACACCGTTTTGGGCCCCCTCGGCTTAGGGTATTGAGCGAACGTCGTTCACGCACCGGAGTCGTCCGGGTGCCGAGTGCTCAGCTCCGTGCTGCGTCGAAAAGTGCTGCGTCGAAAAGGGGAAGACCCATGTCCGTGAAGTCCCGCCGATCCCTGCTGTTCGTGAGCGGCGCGCTCCTCGCGGTCGCCGCGGTCGCCGTCCCGGTCGTGGTGGGCACGGCGGCGGCGGACCCGGCTTCGGCCAACCAGCCGCGGATCGTGGGCGGCGACAAGGCTTCGCTGTCGGACCACCCGTACGCGGTGTACCTGACCGACGCGGGCGGCAACCAGTTCTGCGGCGCGGTGATCGTCAGCTCCACCTCGGTCGCGACGGCGGCGCACTGCGCCAAGGCGGTGGCGAAGCAGGACATCCGCGTGGTGGCCGGCCGTGAGGACAAGCGCACGAGCGACGGCCAGGTCCTGGGCGTCTCCAAGGTCTGGGTCGGCCAGGGCTACACCGACCCGACGCAGGGGGCCGACGTCGCGGTGCTGACCGTGCGCGGCCAGCTCGACTACCGGCCCGCGAAGCTGCCCGGCAGCGGGGACGCGGGGCTGTACGCCAAGGGCACCCAGGCGACCGTGCTCGGCTGGGGCCGCATCGCCGACGGCGGCGCCCGCTCCGACTACCTGCGCAGTGCCGAGGTCCCGGTGGTGTCGGACAGCGAATGCCACACCGCCTACAGCGTCTACGACCAGCGGACCATGGTGTGCGCGGGCTACGACGAGGGCGGCGTCGACGCCTGCCAGGGCGACTCCGGCGGCCCGCTCGTGATCGGCGACACGCTGATCGGCATCGTCTCCTTCGGCGACGGCTGCGCGAAGGCGAACCGGCCGGGCGTCTACACGCGCGTCTCCACCTACGCCAAGGACATCGAGACCCAGGCCAAGCCCCGGCTCCTCGGCTGAGCGTGCTAAGCAGGGGGTATGCCGACCCTGCACGACGCGACCGGTCCCGAGCTGACCGCCGCCCAGTTGCACGACATCCTCCGCCTGCGCGTCGACGTGTTCGTCGTGGAGCAGAAGGCCGCGTACCCGGAGCTCGACGGCCGTGACCTGAGCCCGGACACCCGCCACCTGTGGTTCGAGGACGCCGGCGCGGTCCTGGCGTACCTGCGGGTCCTGCTCGACCCGGGTGGCATCCGCCGCATCGGCCGCGTGGTGACGGCGGCCCACGCCCGCGGCGCCGGCCTGGCGGCCCGCCTGATGGACGCGGCCCTGACGATCCCGGGCGAGTACGTCCTCGACGCCCAGACGTACGTCCAAGGCTTCTACGCCCGCTACGGCTTCGTCGCGGAAGGCGCGGAATACCTGGACGACGACGGAATCCCCCACATCCGCATGCGCCGCCGCGCCTGAGCACGTCTTCCGGTGCGGGTCAGGCGATCGCGCCGCGCGGGGCTGTCGCGGTGATGACCTTGACCGCACGGTCCACATCGGACTCCGTGAGGTCGGCCCGCGCGGTCAGCCGCAGCCGCGAGATCCCGTCCGGCACCGACGGCGGCCGGAAGCACCCGACGCGGATGCCCTGCTCCGCGCACGCCGCGGCCCACGCCACCGCCGTCTCCGCGGACGGCGCCTGCACCGAAATCACGGCGGCGTCCGGCACGCTTGCCTTCAACCCGGCCGCCTTCAACGACATCGCCAGGTTGCCCGCGTTCTCGAGCACCTTCCCCGCCATTCCCGGCTCTTCCTTCAACGCGTGCAACGCCGCCAACGCGGCCGCGGCGCTCGCGGGCGCCAACGCGGTGTCGAAGATGAAGCTGCGCGCCGTGTCCACGAGGTGCTTGATCACCCGGCGCGGCCCGATCACCGCACCGCCCTGGGCGCCGAGGGACTTCGACAGCGTCAACGTCGTGACGACGTCGGGCGCGCCCGACAGCCCGGCGGCGTGGACCGCGCCGCGGCCGCCCTCGCCGAGGACGCCGAAGCCGTGCGCGTCGTCCACCAGCAGCGCCGCGCCGTGCGCACGGCAGATCCCGGCCAGCTCGTCGAGCGGGGCGAGGTCGCCGTCGACCGAGAACACCGAGTCCGTCACCACCAGCGCCCGCGGCTTGCGGCGGGTCGACAGTGCGTGCTTGATCGCCGACGGCGTCGAGTGCGCGACCGCGGCGACGTCGGCCCGAGACAGCCGGCAGCCCTCGATCAGCGACGCGTGGATGTACTTGTCGGTGACGATCGCGGACTCGGACCCGGACAGCGCCGTCACCGCACCGAGGTTCGCGGCGAAGCCGGAGGAGAACACGAGCGCCGCCTGCGCGCCGCAGAACCGGGCGAGCTCCAGCTCCAGCTCGGTGTGCAGCTCGGTCGATCCGGTGACCAGCCGGGACCCGGTCGACCCGGCACCCCAGCGCAGCGCGGCGGCCGCGGCGGCCCCGGCGACGCGCTTGTCGCGGGCCAGCCCGAGGTAGTCGTTGCCCGCCAGATCCAGCTCGTCGGCCCGCGCGGGACGCGGTCGCAGCTGCCGCACCAGTCCGGCGCTCGCCCGCTTCTTCGCTTCCACGTCGAGCCAGTCGAAAACCTCGTCGGGCGGGAGCGTCGGCGGCGTAGTCACGTCCCGCAGTCTCCCACCCGGACCTCGATGCTCCGCCAAGCGGGCCCGGAAACGCCGGAAGCCCCGGACCGCGAGGTCCGGGGCTTCCGAAGGATGCGAAAGAGACGATCAGCTGTCGTAGCCGCGACGCGGGCCACGGCTCGGACGGCCGTAGCCACCGCCGCCGTTGCCCGAACGGGGCTGACGGCTGCGGCCGCCGAAGCCGCCGGGGCGGCCGCCTTCGCGCGAACCCTGGTAACCGCCACGGTCGCCACCGCGGTCACGGTCGCCGCCGTAGCTGCTGCCGCCGCGCTCGCCGCCCTGGCTGCTGCTGCTGCCGCCGCGGTAACCACCGCGGCTCGAGCCGCCGAAGCCGCGGTCGCCGCGGAAACCGCCACCGCCGCCACGACGCGGGCTCTCGCGCCGACGCTCGATGACCGGCTCGCCGCTGGGCTCGCGGGCACCGGTGATGCGAGTCAGTGCTTCGTCGCCCGGGCGGACCATCGTGGACTCGGCGCGGACGCCGGCTCGGTCGGTCATCCGCTTGACCATGCGACGCTGGTCGTTGGTGACCACCGTGACGACGACGCCGGACGCCCCGGCGCGCGCCGTGCGGCCCGCGCGGTGCAGGTAGTCCTTGTGGTCGGCCGCCGGGTCGACGTGCAGCACCAGCGAGATGTCGTCGACGTGGATGCCGCGCGCGGCGACGTCCGTGGCGACCAGCACCGGGGTGTGGCCTTCCTTGAAGTCGGCGAGGACGCGGTTGCGCTGCCCCTGCGTCTTGCCGCCGTGCAGCGCCGCCGCGTTGACGCCCTGCTCGCGCAGCCGCTCGGCGAGGCGGTCGACGTGGTGCTTGGTGCGCACGAACATGATCGTGCGGCCGTCGCGGGCGCCGATCTGGGTGATGACGTCCTGCTTGTCCTGGTGCGAGACCTGGAGCACGTGGTGGTCCATGGTCGTCACGCTCGCGGTCGACGGCGCGACCGAGTGCGTGACCGGGTCGGTCAGGTACTGCCTGACCAGGCGGTTGACGTCACCGTCGAGGGTCGCGGAGAACAGCAGCCGCTGGCCCCCCGGCGGGGTGAGGTCCATGATCTCGCGGACCTGCGGCATGAAGCCCATGTCCGCCATCTGGTCGGCCTCGTCGAGGGCGATGAAGTTGCAGTCGCCCAGGTGCGCGGTGCCCTGCCGGACGTGGTCCGACAGCCGGCCAGGGGTGGCGATGAGCAGGTCGACGCCGCGGGACAGCGCGTCCGCCTGGCGGGCGAAGGCCATCCCGCCGACGGCGGTGCGGCACCACAGGTTGAGCGACCTGGCCAGCGGGGTGAGCGAGTCGGCGACCTGCATGGCCAGCTCGCGGGTGGGAACGAGGATCAGCGCGCGAGGACGCTTCGGGCGGGCCTTGCCGTCGGCCAGCCGGGCCAGCATGGCCAGGCCGAAGGCGAGGGTCTTGCCGGAGCCGGTCTGGGCGCGGCCCAGCACGTCGCGGCCGGCCAGCGCGTCCGGGATGGTCGCCGACTGGATCGGGAAGGGGCTGTTGATGCCCGCCTCGCTGAGCGCGCGGAGCAGCGGCTCCGGCAGGCCCAGCTCGGCGAAGGTCTTGGTGGCCACGAGCTCGACCGCGTCGTCGCGCAGCATGTCGCCGCCGGCCGGGCGGGTGCGCGGCTTGCGGTCGGGACGGCCCGCGTGAGCGGACGTCGAGGAAGGGCCGGAGTTGAACGTGACGGTCACAAATGCCTCTCGGACGTGGTTCGTCGCAAGGGAGGCCCGGGCAGCCCGCGCGCAGCAGGGCAAGATGGTGTGCGATGGGCGTTCACAGGGACGGACCCGGCACACCGTGTCATCGCTTGCCGACACTGCGCGCCGCTTGGGTTACGGATCACCGCGAGCCATTCGGTGGCTCTGGAGGCGACGGACACCAACTCATCCACGCCGCCGGTTGCGGTCTGTACTTACTGTACCCGAACCGGAGCCAGGACTACTCATCGAGGTCACCGGTTGTGGGCGGCGTCGCAGTCGTGGTCCGGGCCACAGCCGCGACGCCGCCGCGCGATCACCCGAGCCCGGCGGCGGAAACGAGCTCCACCAGCAGTTCTCCGGTTCGCGTCACGTGCTCGCCGAGACCCCGGCCGTGGAACCACCCGGCCAGGTTGCGCACGTCCCGCGCCAGGAACTCGACGCCGCCGGGGTTGGCCACGACGTCGACGACCTGGGGCAGGTCGATCACCATCAGCCGGCCCCGGTGCACGAGCAGGTTGTACGCCGAGAGGTCGCCGTGCGCGAGTCCCTCGGAGGCGAGCAGCTCGAGCGCGGCGGTGGCCTGGAACCACAGGTCCTTCAGCTCGTCCGGATCCGGGCGGAGCTGGGCCAGCCGGGGCGCGGCGGTGCCGTCCTCCTCGCCGAGGAACTCGAGCAGCAGTTCCGTGCCCTCGCGCTGCACCGGGTAGGGCACCGGCGCGCCGAGCGTCCACAGGCGACTCAACGCGGCGAACTCCGCGACCGCCCACTGTTCGGCGATGAGGTTGCGGCCGAACGCGCTGCGCTGCGTCATCGCCCGCATCTCGCGGGAGCGGCGCATCCGCCGTCCTTCGAGGTAGCCGGCGTCGCGGTGGAACAGCTTGTGTTCGTCGCTGCGGTAGCGCTTCGCCGCGAGCAGCGTGCCCGGCGTGCCGGGCAACCCGCGCCGCAGGAGGTGGACGTCGGCCTCCTTGCCGGTCTTGAGGACGCCGAGGTCGGTGTCGACCGCGGCGAGCTCGGTGACGACCCAGTCCGGCCGGGGCGACGGACCGTGTTCGGCGTCGTCCCAGGTGGACCAGCGGTCGGCCCCGTCGGGCAGCTGGTTTTCGGTGTAGGCGTCGTCGCGCAGTTTCGCGAGGCGGACGCGTTCGGCTGCGGTCAGCCGTCCGCTGCGGGTGGGTTCGGGTTCGTCGAACCGCCCGCGGCGCCGCGACCGCGCCTGGCGGCGGGTGGGCTGGTCGTCGAACAGGTCGAAGTCTTCGAAGTCGTGCTGGCGCACTGGTGGGTTGCTCCTTGGTCAGGGGTGCCCACCGGGCGCGTGAAATCAGCCTCGGGGGGCGGGTGGGTGAGGGCGCGAAAGGGCCCGGACAGTCATCACGACAGGCACCTCCCGTTCTCAGCCACCGGCTCCCTGCCGGGTGCGGACAGGATGGCGGACCGATCCGGCGCCGCGCAACCGGATTTAGCCGAGGGCTGCGAAAGGAGTATTTGTGACGTTTCCTTGAATTCGGCCCCGCGGCGTGGTCACGATGAAAGGGCAGGCCGAACGAGGAGGGGCGGCGGATGGACAGCTACGACGTGGTGATCGTCGGCGGGGGGCACAACGGCCTGGTGGCGGCCGCGTACCTGGCGCGGGCGGGCCGGTCGGTGCTCGTGCTCGAACGGCGGGGTGAGACCGGTGGCGCCGCCGTCTCGTTCCGCGCGTTCGCGGGCGTGGACGTCCGGCTTTCGCGCTACTCGTACCTGGTCAGCCTGCTGCCGAAGAAGATCGTGGCCGATCTCGGCCTCGACGTGGAGCTGCGACGGCGCCGGATGTCGTCCTACACCCCGTCGGGCGGCTCCGGTCTCCTTGTCGACAACGACGACGCCGTCCGGACGGCGTCGTCGTTCCGGGCGGTCACCGGGTCCACTTCGGACTTCTCGGCCTGGCAACGGTTCTACGAGCTGACCGGGCGCGTCGCCGGGCGCGCGTTCGGGACGCTCACCGAGCCATTGCTGTCCGAAGTGGACTTCCGCGAGCGCGTCGGCGACGCCGAGGCGTGGTCCTTGCTGTTCGAACGGCCGATCGGCGAAGCGCTCACGTCGTGGTTCGGCCACGACACGGTACGCGGCGTGGTGCTCACCGACGCGCTGATCGGCACGTTCGCCCCGGCGGACGGCGAGGACCTGCGGCAGAACCGGTGCCTGCTCTACCACGTGATCGGCAACGGCACCGGCGACTGGGACGTCCCGGTCGGCGGTATGGGCGCGGTCACCCGTTCGCTCGCGGCGGTGGCCGCCGCGGCGGGCGCGCGCCTGATGACCGGTGCGGAAGTGCTCTCGGCCGACCCGGACGGCGAGGTGCGCTACCGGCGTGACGACGCCGAGTTCGCCGTCCGGGGCGGGCACGTCCTGGCGAACGTCGCGCCGGCGACGCTCGCGCGGCTGCTGGGCGAGGAACCGGCGGAGCGCCCGGAAGGCGCACAGCTGAAGGTGAACATGGTGCTGACGCGGCTGCCGAGGCTGCGTGACCCGGACGTCGATCCGGCCGAGGCGTTCGGGGGCACTTTCCACGTCAACGAAACCTTCACCCAGCTGGAGACGGCGTACCGCGAGGCGGCGGCGGGCGGGATCCCCACGCTGCCGCCCTGCGAGATCTATTGCCACTCGTTGACGGATCCGTCGATCCTCGGCCCGGCCGAACGCTCGGCCGGCACGCACACCCTCACCCTGTTCGGCCTGCACATGCCGGCACGCCTCTTCGAGGGGCGCAACGAAGAGGCACGCGAAGCGGCGTTGCGCGCGACGCTGGCTTCGCTGAACAGCGTGCTGGCCGAGCCGATCGAGGACTGCCTGCTGACCGCGCCGGACGGCAGGCCCTGTGTGGAGGCGAAGACCCCGCTGGACCTGGAAGCCGAGCTGGGCCTTCCGGCGGGGCACATCTTCCACCGGGACCTGTCGTGGCCGTACGCGGAGGATCCGGCCCGGGCGGGTAGCTGGGGCGTCGAAACCGCTCACGAACGCATCCTGTTGTGCGGCGCGGGTGCCGCGAGGGGAGGTGGTGTCAGCGGCATCCCCGGCCACAACGCGGCGATGGCGGTGCTCGGCGCCCCGGGTGCCTGACCGGAATCGGTGATCCTGAATTGCCCACGGCTCATATCCGGTGAGAAAACCACGGTTTCCGCCGAATCGGCGCTGCCCCATGCAGGTGCATCGCGCGGGGCGGCGTTGACACCCGGATCCGCCGGGTGCTCCCATGAAAAGGCCGGTGACGGGTGGGGCGCGGGAGGAGTCACGATGGGCGACCAGGCTGCATTCACGGATTTCCCGCTCGAGATCAGAAGGCGCGCGGCGAGCTACCTCGGCTTGACTTCCCGGACCGGAATTCCCGAAGCGTCACGGATCGGGTCCGAGGGTACCGAGAGTTCCGAAAACACCGAGCGTTCCGAAGGAAAGGAAGGCACCGAAGGAAGCGAGAGCAGCGAGCGTTCCGAGATGACGGAAACCAGCGAGAACACCGAGACCAGCGAATCGATGGAGCGGTATGCCGGCCGGTTCCGCTGAAGGTGACGGCAGCACCATCGCGCCCGGCGAACCGTTCATCCCGGCCGAAGCGCGGCCCCCGGTGGCCGACGAATTGGCGAGAACCGCCTGGCAGGTCGCGGCGGCCCTCGAGGTCTGGGAAACCAGCGGGCGATGACGCTCCTGGTCATCGCCCCGGACACGGACGAGACGGCGGCCCGGTTCGCCGGTTTCGCGGTCCGGCAAGGGATTCCGACGGTCGTCGCGCACGGGTTCGGCCGGGTCGGCGTCTCGGTGCGGGCGACCCGGGAGCGGGTCTGCCGGGCGCGGCTGACGTGCGACGGCGCCGAGATCAGCGGAATCCTCAACCGCGGGACCGGCGGCTGGAGTGACGAGTCGAACCCGGATCGCGCGTTCGCCGCGGCCGAGACCTACGCGGCGTTGTGGTCGGCGGTGGCGTTGTGGCCGGGGCCAGTGGTCAACCGGCCGTCGGAACACGGCTTCCTGGCGCGCCTGGACCCGCTGGAACTCGCCGGCGCCGGCGTCGTCGAGCCGCCGCGCACGGTGATCCTCAACGACGGTTCGGCGCCAGGCCGGGAGGTGTACCGCATTCCCGAGTGGACAGTGGTGGATCCCGACGCGCCGCGCGGCCGGTTCGACGTCGTCCAGATCGCCGACCCCGGCCGCGCGCGCCGGTTCCTCGTCGCCGGAGCCGAGGTCTTCGAGGTGGGCGGCGCCGGAGGACGGCTCGCCCGGGAGACGGCGGATCGGGTGGCTCCGATCGTCGGCTGGCTCCGCGGGCGGGGCACGGTGTTCGCCGACTTCCGGGCGGAACTGGGAGCCTCTGGTCCGCGGCTGGCCGACGTCTCGTGCTGGCCGGGGCACCAGCTGTTCCCGGACCTCGAGGACCAGGTCTACGCGGCGCTGCTGGCCGGGCTCACCCCGTGATCCTCTGCCTGGGCGTCGCGGCCGACCCGACCTTCACGGCCGGGCTGCGGGCCCTGCGCCGGGCCGGGATCGCGTTCCGGCCGGTCGACCTGCCCTCGCTGACCATGCGCGGCAGCATCCGGATTCCCTTGGAGCGCCCGGCCGACACGGTGTTGTCGCTGGACGGCGAGAGCCACCGGGCCGGGGACTTCACCGCCGTCTGGGGCCGGCTCGTGGAGGTCGCCTCCGCCGCGCCCACCGCCGAACTGGCGGCGGCCTCGGCGGGCCAGACCGAGGCGCTGGCGCGGATCCTCGAATTCGTGCCCGGCAAGGTGATGAACCCGCCGCTGCGCGAAGCGTCGGGATTCACCAAGCTGCTGCATTCGGTGGTCCTCGGCGAAGTCGGCGGCTGGCGGATCCCGGAAACCTGCCTCACTTCGGACCCGGGGGAGGCACGGGACTTCGTCCGCGGCTGCCGTGCCGGGGCGATCTTCAAAGGTGCCAGCGCGACGAAGACGTGGGCGACGGTCTTCGAACCGCACCACGAGTCGCGGCTGCCCCGGCTGGTCCACCTGCCGGTGCTGTTCCAGGAGCGGATCGTCGGGCCGGACGTGCGCGTCCACGTCGTGGGGGGCCGCTCGTTCGGCGAGCTGATCGACTCGCCGGTGCTCGACTACCGGACCGTCCGCGGGACCAACGACTACCGCCCGCTGGTCCCGCCCCCGGAGATCGCCGAAGGCTGTGCGCGGCTGACCGGGCACTGCGGCGTCCCGCTGCTGGGCGTCGACTTCAAGATCGAGCGTGCCACCGGCGAGTGGTTCTTCCTGGAGGCCAACTCGATGCCGTGCTTCGAGGGCTACGACGAGCGAGCCGGCGGCGCCATCTCGCGGGCGATCGTCGAGTGGCTCGTCACGCCGTGACGCCGTGTTCCGCGCAGAGGCACCCGATGCCCGGTTCGATCCACTCCCGGCCCGCCCACTCCGGATGGCGCTCGACGAGCACCGCCCGGACCTCGGCGACGAGCTGCTCGGAGTCCATCGCCGAGTCCCGGCGCCGCCACGTCTCGTCGCGCAGCTCCCGCAGGTAGTCGCGGACGTCGGTGAGCACCGGCAGCCCGCCGATGTCGCCGTGGCCGGGGACGACCACTCGGGGCCCGGCTGACACCAGCCGGTCCAGGACGGCGAGCCAGCCGACGCCCGAGACGTCCGTGTCGTGCGGCGGGAACCACGGGAAGATGGCGAACTGCCCGGTCTCGGCCAGGTCGCCGGTGAACAGGACGCCGGCGTCCGGGACCTCGACGACCTGGTCACCGGCGGTGTGGCCGCGGCCGGTGGGACGCAGCCGGACGGTCCGGCCGCCGAGGTCGAGGTCCCGCGTGCCGTCGTGGACCTCGTCGGGCGCCGGCAGCTGGACGCCGTCGAGGCGGCGGGCGATCGTCTCGCCCAGGCCGCGGAACATCGCCAGGTAACCCGGGCCCCGGGTGGCGAGGTCCTCGGCCTGGCCGCGGTTGACCAGGTAGGTCGCCTCGCCGGCGAAGACCTGCGCGCCGAACGCGTGCTCGGGGTGGAAGTGCGTCGTGGTCAGGTACAGGCGCCGGCCCTTCGCCACTTCGCGCGCGAAGGCGAGCACCTGCGCCGCGTTGGCGGTGCCGATGCCCGTGTCGACGACCAGGACGGCCTCGGTGCCGCCGACGACGCCGATGTTGGGCACCAGGTCGACGTGGTCGTTCGGGATCACCAGCAGGTCGGGGGCGATCTCCCGGGCGCCGGAGACGCGCACGGCGGGATCGGTCAGCTCGGTCATGCCCCGATTCCACCGCCGCCCGGGCACCGGCGTCCAAGACCGGTTCGGTGGTGCCGATACCGGGCGAATATCGTCGCCGGTCATGGAGCTGCGCACGCTGCGGTACTTCGTCGCGGTCGCCGAGGAACTCCACTTCGGCCGGGCCGCGGCGCGGCTGCACATGAGCCAGCCGCCGCTGAGCCGGGCGATCAAGCAGCTGGAAACCGACGTCGGGGCCGTCCTGCTGCTGCGGTCCGCCGCGGGCGTCACGCTCACCCCGGCCGGGACGGCGCTCCTGGCCGAGGCGCGGGCCCTGCTCGACCAGGCCGACCAGGCCCGCGTGCGCGTCGCCACGGCGGCGGGTGCGCCGAGCCTCACGGTCGGCATCCTCGGCGACGGCGCCGACCCGGCCGCGACCCGGCTGGCCGACGCGTACCGGCGGCAGCACCCGGACGTCGAGGTCCGCGTCCGCGACGCCGATCTCACCGATCCGACGTGCGGGCTGCGGGCCGGCCTGGTCGACGTCGCGCTGACCCGCGGGCCCTTCGACGAGACCGGCTTGGCGGTGCACGAGCTGCGCGCCGACCCGGTGGGCGCGGTGCTGCGCGCCGACGACCCGCTGGCCGGCCGTGTCCGGGTCACGCTCGCCGACCTGGCCGGACGGCGCTGGTTCCGGTTCCCCGACGGCACGGACCCGGTCTGGCAGGCGTACTGGCACGGCGGCGAACCCCGCGAAGGGCCGGTGGTGCGGGCGGTCCAGGAGTGCTTGCAGGCGGTCTTGTGGAACGGCACCGTCGGGCTGATGCCGCTCGGGCACCGGCCGCCGGGCGAACTGGTCGTGGTGCCGCTGACCGGCCTGGCGCCGAGCCCGGTGGTCGTCGCCTGGAAGGACGCCGGGCCGCTGGTCCGGTCGTTTGCGCAGCTCGCGGCGGCCGCGTACCGGGACTGAACGGCGGTTCGCCGGGCGGCGTGGCGGCCTCTTGAAAACGAACGTTCATTCATTATGCTGGCCGCATGCACACCGCCAGCCGGACCGCCGAGCACGTCGCCTTCTTCCGCGCCCTCGAGACCCGGCGCCGCGACCGGCTCTTCGCCGACGACCACGCCATCCGGTTCCTTTCCGCCCGCTACCGCTGGCTCGTGCGGGCCGCCACGGTCCCGCTCGTCGGGCACGGCATCGCGCGGCTCATCGACCACCGCTACCCGGACGGGCCCCGCACGTCCGCCGTGGCCCGCACCCGGCTGATCGACGACCTGCTCGCCGAAGCCCGGCCGGACCAGGTCCTGCTGCTCGGCGCCGGCTACGACAGCCGGGCCCACCGGATCCCCGGGATGCCGCCCACCTACGAGGTCGACCGCGCGGCCACCCAGCAGGCCAAGCGGCAGCGCGTCCCCGATCGGGCGCACGTGCACTACGTCCCCGTCGATCTCGGCTCCGAAAGCCTCGCCGCGGCCCTCGGCGGTTTCCCCGGGAAGCGCACCGCGGTCATCTGGGAAGGCGTCACTAACTACCTCACCGAGCGGGCCGTCGACGCGACCCTCCGCGACCTGACCAGGATCGTCGCGCGCGGCAGCACGGTCATCTTCACCTACGTCGACCGCTCGGCGCTCGGCGCCGACACCCCGTGGCACCGGGAGGTCGAGAAGGTCGGCGAGCCGTGGACGTTCGGCCTCCACCCCGCCGACGTGCCCGGCTACCTGGCCGAACGGGGCCTCGACCTGAAGGGCGACCTGTCGGCGGAGGAAGCGGCCGCGCGCTACCACCGGGACGAGCCCGCCGCCGGGTTCTACCGGATCGCGTGGGCGGTGGTCCGGTAATGCCCAAGGTCAGCGCGGAACACCTGACGAACCGCCGCCGGCAGATCCTCGACGCCGCGGCCGGCTGCTTCGCCCGCAACGGGTTCCACCGCACGTCGATGCAGGACATCGTCAAGGAGTCCGGTCTGTCCGCCGGGCTGATCTACCGGTACTTCACCGGCAAGGAGGACATGATCCTCGCGATCGTCGGGGAATGGCACACGACCCGCTCGGCCGGCCTCGGCTCCGCGGGCGACCCGCTCACCGCCTACCTCGGCCTCCTCCGGGAGATCGCGGATCCGGCGGCGGCGCAGCAGCGGAACCTCGGGCTGCAGGCGTGGGCCGAAACCGTCCGCGAACCCCGGATCCGCGCTCTCGCGCGCCAAGGCGTGGAGGAGCAGCTCGAGGCGTTCGCGGACGTCGCACCGGAACCCTTGATCCGCGTGCTCGTCGCTGTCTACCAGGGGCTGCTGCTGCAGGCCTCCTGGGACGACAGCCTGGACGTCGAGGCGTTCGTGGCGGCGGTCGGCGACCTCGTGCGGCGCCGTGTCTAGACCACCGGCGCGCGGCGGACGTCGTAGAGGTCCCAGTCCAGCTGCCAGAACGCCTCGATGCCGTGCTCGCGGATGTACTTCCGCTCGGTGTCGTGCACGGGGTAGCAGCCCGCGATGCTGATCGGCGCGCCGCCGATGTCGATCAGCGTGTACTGGTGCGCGTCGAGGCCCGCCGGCGCCGAAACGGCGAACGCCGTCATCGACGACTCCGGGGCGATCGGCTGGCCGAAGTCGATGGTGTCGCCGTAGACGAACGGGCACGTGCCGCGCAGCTGCTCGGCCAGGTAGCCGATGGCCAGCGCCCAGATCGGGTCGTCGGACCGGACGCTGATCCACAGCTCCGGGCGCACGCCGTGCCAGTCCGGGTGGTCGGCCAGGGAAAGGCCGTAGGTCGCCCCGGTCAGGTAGCGCGGTTCGGGCTCGTCGGCGTAGACGAACGCGATGACGTCGTCGAGCCCGGGCTGCGTCGAGGGAATGGGCTGCAGCCGGGGCGCGGCGGACCCCGTCAGGGTGTCGAGATGGGCGGAATACCGCTCGGCACGACTCGGCATGGCGCGCAGCATACGACCGGCCGGCCGTCGGCGTGGGTTATCCCGTTGGTCCGGGCGCGGCAAGATCGGGCAGGGTGGGAGCATGCGAGTGCTCGTGATCGGCAGCGGAATCGGCGGCGCGGCGACGGCCTGGCACCTCGGCCGCCTCGGCGCGGAAGTGATCTTGGCGGACGCGGCCCGCCCGGGGACGGCGACCGAAGCCGGTGCCGGCATCGTCAGTCCCTGGACGTCGCGCCGGGACGACGCGCTGTACCCGCTCGCGGCGGCCGCCGGCCGGTACTACCGGGAGTTCACCGCGGAGCTCGAAGGTTCGTCGTTCGAGGTGGTCGGCGGAATGGTGGTGTCGGCCGACGACGCGGAGCTGGCGGAAGCGCACGAGCGGCTGACGTCCCGGGCGGCGGACGCCCCCGAGATCGGCGAGGTCCGGCGCCTCGACCCGGCGCAGGCCCGCGAGCTGTTCCCGGCGCTGGCGCCCGGGCTGGGCGCGGTGCACCTGGCGGGCGCCGGCCGCGTCGACGGGCACCTGCTGCGCCGCGCCCTGCTGGCGGCCGCCGAGCGCCGGGGCGCGAAGTTCGTCGAGGGCGAAGTCGCGTTCCGCGCCGACGGCACGGTGGCGAGCCCGGACGGCCCGCTCGAAGCGGACAGCGTCGTGGTCGCGGCCGGCGCGTGGAGCCGGGAACTGCTGGCACCGCTGGGCATCGACCTGCCGGTGACGCCGCACCGCGGCCAGATCAGCCACTTCGACCTGCCGGGCACGGAAACGGCGGCGTGGCCGGTGGTCCTCCCGCGCACCGGCCACTACCTCCTGGCGTTCGGCGGCGGCCGGGTGGTGGCGGGCGCGACGCGCGAGGCGGAGTCGGGCTTCGACTACCGCGTCACGGCGGCCGGGCAGCGCGAGGTGCTGGAGAACGCGCTGGCGGTGGCGCCGGGTCTGGCGGACGCGACCCTCGCGGAGACCCGGGTCGGTTTCCGCCCGGGCACGCCGGACGGGCTCCCGGTGCTGGGCCTGATCCGCCCGGGCCTGGCGGTGTCGACGGGCTTCGGCGCGGGCGGGCTGACGAACGCACCGTTCGCCGGAAAGCTGGTGGCGGCGGTGGCGGTGGGCGAGGACCCGGGCTTCGATCTGAGCCCGTTCGCGCCGGACCGGTTTTGAGCGGATTCCGCCTCCGCGTGGCTTCCGAGGAGGACTGGAAGGGGGGCGGCGAGCCTCGACGGGGAGTGAACGACCGCTCCGGGGCGTTGTTCGAGCGGGCCGTCAGCCCTCGGTGACCAGCTCCAGTGCGTGCTCGCCGGTGCGCTCGACCACCAGCCCGGCCTTGGTGATCACCTTCACCAGCTGGTCCACAGTGGACGGCTCGGCGCGGGTGGCCGCCAGCACGTGGGCCAGGCGGCCCTTGTACGCCTTGTTGAAGTGGCTCACCGTCACGCGCTCGCCGCGGGCGTTCTCCGTCACCACGCGGACCGTCACCGCGTCCGGGCGCAGCTTCGCGAACGCCGAGTACGTCCCCGAGCGCAGGTCCACCACCAGGCCCTCGACCTCCCGCAGCACCGGCTCGAGGACCGGCTTCCACAGCCCCCGGACGGTGCCCAGCGCCGGCAGCGAGTTGCCGCCCGAGAGGCGGTACGCCGGGATCGGGTCGGTGGCCGACACCACGCCGAACAGCGATGACGTCACCGCCAGCCGCCGGTGGGCCTTCTCCAGCCCCGCCTTCGTGAAGCTCTTCACGTCCAGTGCGTCGTACAGCACGCCGGTGTAGCGGCGCAGCGCCGGCATCGTCGGGGACGTCCGCAGCTCCGCGTTGCGCGCCACTTCGCCCGCCTGCCGCTCGGTGAGGCCCAGGGCCGCGATGCTGGCCGGGACGTCGGCGGCCAGCTCGGCCAGCGCGTCGGCGAGCTTCGCGCGCGTCGGGTTCAGCTCGGGGAACGACAGCGCGTCGAAGTCGAGCGGGCCGCCGCGGCCGCCGTCGGCCTTGGTCTCGGAAGGGGGGAGGAGCACCAGCACGCCCCGAGCGTAAATCGGGGTGCACGGACGCCGCCGCCCGGCCTAGCCTCCCGGCATGGACCTGACCTGGCGCCCGTTGGCCCTCGACGACGCTCCCGCCCTCGCCCGGCTGTACGCGGCCGCCGAGGAAGTCGACCGGACGGGTGAGCACTTCAGCGCGGAAGACCTCCACGACGAGCTGGACGCCCCCAACGTCGACCTGCCCCGCGCCACCGTCGGCGCCTGGGCGGGCGACCGGCTCGTGGGCTACGGCCTGGTCCGCCGCCGCGACGCCGCCGATCCCGTGCACATGATCCGGCTCCAGTCGGTCGTGCACCCGGAGCACCGCACCGACGCCGTCGGCACTCACCTGGTCGAGTGGTTCGCACGCACGAGCCGCGAGGTCCACGAGCGCGCCTTCCCGGGCGCGCCCCTCGAACTGCACCACGGCAGTCACCAGAACGAGCGCTGGATCGCGGACGTCCTCGCCCGCGCGGGCTACACGCACGGCCGGACGATGGTCAACATGCGCGTCGGCCTCGCGGACCTGCCGCCGCAGCCCCCGCTGCCGGACGGCTTCGAGGCGGTGCCCTTCGACTTCGAGCACGACCTCGCCGCCCTCGACGCCCGCAACGACACCTTCGCCGGCCACTGGGGCAGCACGGTCTACGAGCCGGACGCCTGGCGCCACCTGGTCACCGGCTCGAAGGACTTCCGCCCGGAGCTGTCGTTCCTCGTCCTGGACGGCGACAAGGTGCTGGCCTTCGTGCTGAGCCACCACTACGCGTCCGAAACCGCGGCGACGGGCATCCGCGAGCACTACGCCACCTGGGTGGGAACCCGGGCCGCGCTGCGCGGCCGCGGTGTCGCGTCCGGGCTGCTGGGGCACACGCTCAAGGCGGCGAAGGAGGCAGGATTCGACCGGTCCGCCCTCAACGTCGACGTCGACAATGCGCACCGCGCGCTGGGTGTTTACGAACGGTGCGGATATCGCGTCGACGACGAATGGCACGTGTACGTGCTGTCCTGAAATCGGGACGCCCCACCGCCGATCGGGGAATGGACGGCATTCGTACCATCACGACATGAAGCCGACTTCCACCTCGCCCGGTTCGAGGGCATTGGCCGCGTCGCTGCGCGAAGTGCGAGTAGCGCGGGGAAAGGGACTGCGCGAACTCGCCCGGATGGTCCGGATTCTGCCGCAGTTGCTGTCGGCGTGGGAAAAGGGCCAGCGGGTGCCGCAGCCGGAGGACGTGGCGAGGCTGCTGGGCGCGCTGCGGGTCGACGACGTGACGTACGACCGCATGATGCGCCTGGCCAGGCACGCCCGCGACGACAACTGGCTCGACTCGAACCCGTCGGACTTGCCGCCGGCGCTGAGCGGGATCGTGGAGTACGAGCGCACCGCCACCCGCATCACGAACTGGGAACTCGCCATCGTGCCGGGCCTCCTGCAGACACCGGACTATGCGCGAGCGATCCTGACCAATTCGGAGATCGAGCTGCCGCAAGCCGACACGAGGCTGGTCGCGCGGTTGAACCGGCAAGGGATTTTGGCGAGGCCGGATCCGGTCCGGCTCACCGCTTTGGTGGGCGAGATCGCCATCCGGGAAGAAATCGGCAGTGCCGAGGTGATGTCGGATCAGATGGATCATCTGCTGACGATGATGCAGCGGCCGAACGTTTCGCTCCGGATCGTGCCCGCGAATATCGGCTACCATCGGGGGTTGATGGGCTCATTCATCTTGTACGAGTTCGCCGGTCTCCCGCCGATCGTGCACTTGGAGAACTCGCACGCCACCGCGTTCCTCCACGAAGACGATGTGGTCAACAGCTACCGGAAACAAGCTAAGATCCTCGCTGGCAAGGCACTGAGTGAAGACGACACCCGAGCCGTGCTTCGGGAGGTCGCGCGATAACCCGGGAGGCCTCGGCGTGAAGGACATGGTCTGGCGCAAGTCGAGCTACAGCGGTGCCGAGTCCAACTGCGTCGAGGTGAAGCTCGACCGCTCCGTCGGCATCCGGGACACGAAGGCCCGGGCGCACGGCGAGCTGAACGTCTCGCGCGCCGCGTGGGCCGCCGCCGTCAGTGCTCTACGAGGTTGAGCAGCTCCTCGCCCTTCGCGTACCTCCGCAGCTGCTCGGCCGCGAGCTTCTTCGCGCGCGGGTAGAACGACGCCGACCCGCCCGCGATGTGCGGCGTGATGACGACCCCCGGCACCGTCCACAGTGGATGATCCGCGGGCAGTGGTTCCGGGTCCACGACGTCGAGACCGGCGCGGAGGCGTCCGGTGCGGGTCTCGGCGAGGAGGGCGTCCGTGTCGATCGCCGTGCCGCGGCCGACGTTGATCACCAGGGCGTCGTCGGGGAGGGCGGCGAGCTCGCCGGGGCCGATGAGGCCGCGCGTCGCCGGGGTGTCGGGCAGGATCAGCACGACGATGTCGGCCTCGGGCAGCAGTGCGGGCAGTTCGGCGACGCCGTGGACGTCCTCGGCCGGGCGGGGGCGGCTCGCCACCCGCGTCACCACGGCTTCGGCGGCGACGAGCTGACGTTCGACGGCCTGCCCGATCGAGCCGTACCCGACGAGGAGCACCCGGCTGTCGGCCAGTGACCGCGTGTGTTCGCGGACCCACTCGCCGCGCGTCTGCTGCGCGAACCAGCGCGGCAGGTCCCGCTGCGCCGCGTGGATGAGCGCGAGGGCGTGCTCGGCGACGCTGAGGTCGTGCAGCCCGCGCCCGTTCGCCAGGCGCACGCCGCCGGGGAGCAGCGGCACGAGCGTCTCGACGCCGGCCGACAGCGACTGCACCACCCGCAGCGACGGCAGTTCCTTGATCAGCTTCGGCGGCTCGGGCCCGCGGTCGTAGGGCAGCACGTAGAACTCGACGTCCCCGAGATCGGCCGGAGGGGCGCCGACGCCGTCGTAATACGCGGCGTCGAGCCCCTCCGGCACGTCGATGTCGGTCCACGGCAGCAGTACGCGAGCGCTCATGCCGCCTTTCTACCCGCTACCGCGTGTAGTAGCCCTGCAGGTCGACGATCATGTCCATCGAGCCGTCCGAGTTGCGGACGTCGAACTTCGCCCCCGAACCGAGCCGGACCGTTACGGCGTTGGACGTGTTGTCGCCCACCATGATGTTCACCGTCGAGGGGACGCTGTTGCTGTACGGCAGGTCGTGCGACCAGGCGCTCAGGAACGTCGTGACGCTCGGCTGCGTGCCGGTCAAGTTCACCGCCGCGGCGGTCGCCCCGGCCGGCAGCCCGCCGACCGGCACCGTGCGGATCGCGCCCGGGCCGAGCGGCGCCGGCGTGCCGACACGAGTGTCGAGCAGGCGGGTGGGCGTGCTCAGCGCCGCGTACCGGCTGCCCGAGTCGCCGGGCACGAACGAGCCGACCACCGACAGCAGCACGTGGCTCTGGCCGTGGTGCAGGAAGATGCGGATGGCGCCGTCGTCGCCGATCCGCACGAGCGACTGGGCCGCGCGGTGCTCGTTCGGCACGATGTTCAGCGTCGACGGGCCGGGGGTGCCTTGGGCGAAGACGCTGAAGAAGGTGTCGGAGTCGCTTTCGGTCCCGGTGAGGTTGACGGCCACGGCGACGGCGTCGGCGGGGACGCCCGCCACGCCGCGGACCGGCACCGTCACGACCTCGCCCGGGGTCAGCTTGCCCGGGTGCCCGCCGAGCGGAGTCCGGGTGTCGAGCAGCAGGTCAGGCTGGTCTTTCGGCTGGTAGGTCGACTCGCCGGAGGCGCTGTAGTAGCCGAGGTAGTCGACGATGACGTCGATGTCGCCGGCGTTGTTGCGGACCTTGATCTTGCCGTCCGGCCCGACCGGGACCACGGCCATGCCGGCGGCGGTGCGGCCGCCGGTGATGTTGACGTTGGACGTCGTGGGCAGGGTGTCGCCGTAGGCGGTCAGGAAGGTGCTGGAGGTCCCGCCGGTGCCGACCAGGCTGACCGCGACGGCACTGGCGCCGGCCGGCAGGCCCGGGACGGTGACGGACACGGATTCGCCCGCGGCGAGGGGCTTCTTGTGGCCGCCGGTGTCGGTGCGGGTGTCGAACACGCGCTGGGCGGTGGGGAGTGCGGTGTAGGCGTCGCCGCGGAGGCGGAGGCCGATCCAGGCGGCGATGTCGTCGATGCGGGTCTCGACGGTGCCCTGGCGCGTCTCGTTCGAGCCGAGGCAGCCGGCCTGCCACGAGGAGTGGTGGAGGCCGGCGAGCTCGACGGTGCCGTCGTGCTCGCGCAGGAGGGGACCGCCGGCGTCGCCCTGGCAGGTGGTGGCGGTCGCCGGGTCCCCGAGGACGGCGAGGGTGGTGGCGGTGACGTTCTGCACGGAGACCGGGGCGGTGTGGAGCTTGTCGGGCACCCATTCGGTGGCGGTCCGGCCGTAGCCGGCGACGCGCAGGAGCTCGTTCCGGGCGGGGGCGGCGGTGCCGATGGCGACGGGGGTGACGCCGGTGACCGGCGCGGCCAGCTTGGCCAGGGCGACGTTGCGGTCGGTCCGGAAGAGCAGGTCGACGACGGCGCGTTCGGTGCCGGCGGTGCCCCGCTGCCCGACGACGGCCTTGGTGGCGAGCTTCGGCGGACCGGCCTGGGTGCCGTTTTCGGGGAAGCAGCTCGCGGCGGTGACGACCCACTGCGGCGCGACCAGGGCACCGCTGCACCCGTGGACCCCGCCGACTTCGAGCTTGGTGGCGAAGGCGTAGGCCCCCTCGGCAGCCGGGCTGCCGCCGGTGACGGCGGCGGCGGGAACGGCGGCGACAACGCTGACAACGCCGACAACCGCGGCGGCGAGCGCCACCCCGGCCCTTCTGGGCATGGTGAAGGCACCCTTGACGGGCAGCATGGATCCCCCTGGGAATCGAAATTTCGTCGTGAACGGGATATGTCGAGGTCACCCCGCACCAAGGACCCCCCGTTCCTGGCCGCGCCGATGCTAGCGGGTGGCGTTGGCGGGTGGCCAGTAGCCGAAAGGCGGGTGTGGAGGGGATGGGCTGAACGGACGATCACGCGGCGGGGGCCGAGGGAGCGGCTGTTGCCGCGGGCAAGGCATCGAGTCCGGCCCCTGCTGTGCGGACCACCGAGCAGGCCCCCGTCGCACGGCGTGGCTGAGCGCGAGGGCGTGTTCGGCGACGCTCGGATGCAGCCTGCACCCGTTCTCCGGCGGCAGTGCGCGAGCCGTTTTCCGGTACGAAAAAGCCGGAGTGCGTCTCGCCGGTCGTGGAATCCCTCAAAGGCGCGGAAAGTGTCACGTGGCCGCGCGGCGGGGCGCTCGCCTGGCGGTACGGTGAAGACCTGTACCGCGTTTCCTCTTCAATGGTGCGAAATCGCTCACCCGGAACGTGCCGCCGTGCTCCGCTCAGTGCACCCCCGCCGACACGCAGAACTCGTTGCCCTCCGGGTCCACCAGCACCGTCCACGCCAGCCCCGGGACTTCGTGCTCCGCCACCTCCTTCGCGCCCAGCTCCACCAGCCGCTTCACCTCGGCGTCGCGGTCGTCACCGCCGAAGTCCACGTGCACCCGGTTCTTGCCCGCGCGGGCCTCCGGCACCCGCTGCAGCCCCACCGCCAGCCCGCCTCCCGGTGGCGGTGCCAGCATCACGAACTCGCCGTAGTCCTGCGCCACCGTCGTGCCCAGCGCCGCCGTCCAGAACTCCGCCAGCCCCTGCGGGTCCGCGCAGTCGATCGTGATCATGCCCATGTGGATCGCCATGCCCCGAAGCTAGCGGTCACCACCGACAAAAACGGGCCGCCGAGTAACCCGTTGGAGTCTCGGCCGGGTGGTTGACTACCCTGAGCGGGACTTTCACACCCGCCCGGAGCAGGGAGCCCCCCAGTGATCACCAGGACTTCGTCGTTGTTCCTTCGCACGTTGCGCGAGGATCCGGCGGACGCCGAGGTACCGAGCCACCGGCTCCTGGTACGCGCCGGCTACGTCCGCCGGGTCGCCCCGGGCGGGTACTCCTGGCTGCCGCTCGGCCTGCGCGTGCTGCGCCGCATCGAGGCCGTCGTGCGCGAGGAAATGAACGCCATCGGCGCGCAGGAGATCCAGTTCCCCGCGCTGCTGCCGAAGGAGCCCTACGAGGCCACCGGCCGCTGGACCGAGTACGGCGACGGCCTCTTCCGCCTCAAGGACCGCAAGGGCGCCGACTACCTCCTCGGCCCGACGCACGAGGAGCTCTTCGCCCTCACCGTCAAGGGCGAGTACAGCTCGTACCGCGACTACCCGGTCACGCTCTACCAAATCCAGACGAAGTACCGCGACGAAGCCCGTCCCCGCGCCGGCATCCTGCGCGGCCGCGAGTTCGTCATGAAGGACTCCTACTCCTTCGACCTGGACGACGACGGTCTCGCGCGCTCCTACCAGGCCCACCGCGACGCCTACGTGAAGCTGTTCGACCGGCTCGGCCTCGAGTACGTCGTCGTGAAGGCGACGTCGGGTGCCATGGGCGGCTCGGCGTCCGAGGAGTTCCTCGCGGTCGCCGAGACGGGCGAGGACACCTACGTCCGCAGCACCGAGTCCGGGTACGCGGCGAACGTCGAAGCCGTCGTCACGCCCGCGCCCGCCGCGCAGCCCGTCGAGGGCCGCCCCGAGGCGCAGGTGCACCACACGCCGAACACGCCGACCATCGAGACGCTCGTCGGCTTCCTCAACGAGGCCGGCCTGGGCCGCACGTTCACCGCCGCGGACACGCTGAAGAACGTCATGCTCAAGACGCGTCAGCCGGGCTCGGACGAATGGACGCTCGTCTGCGTCGCCGTCCCGGGTGACCGCGAAGTGGACATGAAGCGCCTCGAAGCGTCGCTGGAGCCGGCCGAGGTCGCGCTGCTCGACGAGGCCGACTTCGCGAAGCACCCGTTCCTCGTCAAGGGCTACATCGGCCCGAAGGCGCTGCAGGACAACGGCGTGCGCTACCTCGCCGACCCCCGGATCGCCCCCGGCACCGCCTGGGTCACCGGCGCCGACAAGGTCGACCACCACGTCGTCGACCTGCTGGCCGGCCGCGACTTCACCCCGGACGGCACGATCGAGGCCGCCGAGGTCCGCGAGGGCGACGCGTCGCCGGACGGGCAGGGCACCCTGGTCGCCGCGCGCGGCATCGAGATCGGGCACATCTTCCAGCTCGGCCGCAAGTACACCGACGCCTTCGAGGTCGACGCGCTCGGCCCGGACTCGAAGCCGATCCGGATCACCATGGGTTCCTACGGCGTCGGCGTCTCGCGGCTGGTCGGCGTGCTCGCCGAGCAGAACCACGACGACCTCGGCCTGATCTGGCCGCGCGTGGTCTCGCCGTTCGACGTGCACATCGTCATCGCGGGCAAGGACGAGACGGTCGCGGCCGGCGCCGAGAAGATCGCCGCCGAGCTGGACGCGGCCGGTGTCGAGGTCATCCTCGACGACCGCAAGGCGACCCCGGGTGTCAAGTTCGCGGACGCGGAGCTGGTCGGCGTCCCGACCATCCTGGTCGTCGGGCGCGGGCTGGCCAACGGCGTCGTCGAGGTCAAGGACCGGCGGACCGGCGAGCGCGAGGAAATCGCGGTCGACGCGATCGTCGAGCACCTGGTCAAGCTCGTCCGGGGCTGATGAGCCGGTTCTCACGGCGTTCCGAAAACACCACAGACGCCACGCCGGGGTACGAGGACAACGCGGCGCTTCGCGGGTTCGGCGGTTACGAACCCGCGGACGCGCCGCGCGCGCAGCCGAAGCGGATCCGCCCGAAGCCGAAGCCGCTGAAGTGGCGGCGGGCGCCGTGGTTCGGCCTGGTGTTCATCGCGCTGGTCGCCGGCGTGCTGAACGCGCTGGGCGTCGGCAAGCAGCACCCGGCGTCGTCCTCGCCGCCGACCGCGCCGCTGGTGGCGACGCCTTCGCCGCGCGCGGCGGTGCCGGCGGTGGTGGCGGGCTGGCAGTCCGTGGCGGGTCGCGACGGCTCGTACGCCTACGACGTCCCGCCGAACTGGCAGCCGGCACCCGGCACCCAGCACGGCTGGGACGGAATCAGGCTGATCACGAGTGCCTTCCTGGGCAAGTGCGGCCAGGCGACGCTGGGTGGCGCGGGCCTCACCACGGAACCCCTGGCCGACGTCGATGCGGCGGCGCGCAAGGCCGCCACGGACCTCGCGACGGCCGCGTACGGCGGGACACCCCAGCTGAGCCCGGGCCCGGACGCGCAGGTCACGAAGGCCGACGGCACGGCGATCCCGGCCCGGATCGTGGTCGCCGAGGTGACCCCGGCGCAGACGGGGGAGTGCGCGGCCCGGCACGCGCTGGTGGCGGCGCTGGCGTTCGGCGGGGATGCGGAGACGTCCGGCGTGGTGGTGGCGTACGCGGACAGCGACCGGTCCGGGCCTTCGATCCGCGAGGACCTGGTGCGGATCGTGCGGAGCTACCGGTTCGTCCCGGTGGCGGACCGGGGAACGACGACTCCGCCGCCGACCACGTACCGCTAGAGCCCGGTTGTCGGCGCTCCCGGCGCCGATGCGATGTGCGCGAACAGATCCGCGGTTTGCCGCGTCCGCTTCCGCCGAGCGCCGGACTTCGGCAGGCTGCGGGGCATGAGCGGTGATGCGGAGAGACGGCTCGCGGTGATCCGGGCCTTCGCGCTCGGCGTGCTGGCGACCGGGGGGTTCGTCCTGATCTTCGGGCCGCTGCTGGCCAAGGCCTGGATCTGGCTCGTCGAGCCGCGGGATCCGGACTGGTGGGGCGCTTCCGGCCAGTGGGTCGGGGGCATCGGCACGATCGGCGCGGTCGTGGTGGCGTTGTGGATCGCCATCCGGGACGGGCGGCTCGCGCAGGCGGACCGGCGGGAACGGGACCTGCGCGAACGGCAGGAGCAGGCCGCGAAGGTCACCGCGTGGATCGAGCGGGCCGAGCCCGGCTCCGGCGCCGCCGGGTACATGGTCGTGTCGAACGCGAACGCCGAGGCGATCAACCACGTCGTCGTCTCGTTCGACCTCGTGCACAACCTGCCGATGACCGGGTCCACCCTGCACCGCGGCCCGCACATCGAGGACGACGAATACCTCTACGCCATCCTCCCGCCCGGGAAGTGGCGGATGCCGATCCGCGAGGAGTGGCAGCGCCCGGACATGACCCCGGGGGTGATGCTCGCCTTCACCGACTCGCGGAACGGCCACTGGCTCCGCCTGACCGACGGCCGGCTGATCCCGAAGGAGCAGAACGTGGTCAGCAGGCGGAAGATCCGGTTCCCGCAGCGGATCAGCGTGCCCGAGAGCTACTGACCAGCTTGGCCAGCTGCCGCAGGCGGACGTCCGGCAGGTACGCCCGGCTCAGGGCCAGGCCGACGCGCGGAAGGTCGGCTTCGTCGCGGAAAGCCAGGTACAGCGGGACGTGCCTGGGCTGGAACTTCGCCTTGAACGCGTGCAGGGAACGGAATCCGTAGTACGGCTCCATCACGCGGCCCAGCGACTCCAGCACCCGGTCCACCGGGCGCGCCGGGCCGGAGCTGCTGCGGGCCAGCGGGGCACCCGAGAGCGAGACGAACCGCGCGCCTTCGTCGCGGAATGCCAGGCATGCCGAGGCGATCAGGAACTCCATCACCGGGCGGAAGCCGTGGGCGCTGCGGCGCATGACGTCCAGCGTCCAGCCGCCGATCTTGCCCGCGCCCGTGTGGACCGGCAGCCACGACGTCACGCCGTGGACCGTGCCCTCCGCGTCGACCGCCAGGCCGACCCGGGTCGCCGGGTCCATCGCCTCGTCGAGGCCGCCGAGGGTGAAGCCCATCTCCGGCATGGCCTTGCCGGACATCCACTCCTCCGACAGCGCCCGGACCTGCGCCAGGATCGGCTCGGGCTGATCGGCCAGGCGGACCAGCCGGAACTCGATGTCCTGCTTGGCCGCCTTGTTCAGCGCCGAGCGGACGTCCTGCCAGGCCTTGCCGCGGAACTCGAGGCCGTCGAGGTCGAGCACGTTGTCCTCGGCCACCTGGACGTGCTGCCAGCCCAGCTCGCGCGTCGCCGCGACGGTGGCCTCCGTGACCGAGAAGACGCACGGCACCAGCCCGGAGTTTTCGCACATCGCGGCGAATTCGGTGACCGTGGCGGCCGCGGTGCCGTCCGGCGCGATCGGGTCGCCGAGCGCGACCGCGACCCCCGCGTGGCGGCGGTAGGCGAGGTACGACCGGCCGTCCCCGCGGACGAAGTAGGTGTTGCGGGGCCAGGTCGTCATCCACGACAGCGTGCTGCCGCCGTGGCGCCCCAGCAGGCTGCGGGCCAGCGCCGGTCCCGGGCCCTGCGCGTGGCGCCGCAGCCGGCGTCGCGACGGCACGCGGAAGGCGTGCCGCGCGGCGATCAGCACGGCCAGCTCGACCGTCCACAAGAGATTGTCCACGAAGAACAGCGGCAGGCCGGCGGTGTCGTAGTCCCCGCCGAAGATGTCGGCCACCCCGAGGAGCGTCGCGACGGCGAGACCCTGCACCGTCACGAACGCCGACAGCCCGACCGCCCAGCGCCACGCGACGCGGCTGCCCTTGCGCAGCCCGTTCAGCATCGGCACCACCAGCAGGACCAGGACGACGAGCTCCGGCGCCGACAGCGAAACGCCGTCGTCGGAGCCGAACGGGCCGTCACCGGGCACCAGGAACATGACGATCTCGGCGATGGTGAGCAGCAGCAGACCGGCCACGGCGAGCACCCGCCATTCCCGCAGGTTCGGCGTCGCCACCTCGCCCGCCTGCCGCGTGCCCACCAGGCGCTTGCCGAGCGGGAGCGCCAGCAGCAGCGCGAAGAAGTGCACGAGGTCGGCCAGCGTGCCGACGTAGATGATCGCGACCCCGGCGTACACGCACAAGCCGGCCCGCAGCCGCAGGGCCCACGGCGGCCGCAGCGTCGCGCTGGCGATCGCCACCGCGGCGAGCGCGCCGCCGGAGAACCCGACGTCCAGGCTGCCCGCGACCCGCTCCGCCCACAGCCAGCCGGAGTTGCGGGAGAGCGCGAGGAACTGGGTCGCGACGAGCACCGAGACGAGCTGGCCGACGATCGTCACGGCCATCGCGCGCCGCGTCCCCAGCTTCCACTCGGCGAAGCCGGCGAAGAGCGCGAAGCTGCCGACCATCGGGAGGTAGTACAACGGGACCACGGCGAAGAACGGCCCGGTGAGCATCGTCCACCACCGGCCCGCCTCCAGCGACGGCAGTCCGTAGGCGACGAACGGGTAGGCCGCGCGGTCTTCGGCGGCGTTCCACAGCGCCCCGGTCACAACGGCCAGCACCAGCATCGCGAGCGTGACGCCGCTGGTGAACGGCAGCCGCTGTCTCAACACCGCAACCGTGCTCCGGATGCGGCCCCCTCCGGCGGGCTTGCCCGCCGTCCCTGCGTCAGTCATGGGGAAGAGTCTGTCGAGTTCCCGCCGCCGTGGACATCGGGCAAGGGAACGAGATTTCCCCTAGGGGAATCGTCCTTTCGGCTGAGGGTCATCCCCCTCCGAAGGAGGATGCGCGCTGGTCAGCGATCGGTCAGGCCCCGGCAGCGCGGCCGACCCTGGCCGGCGCCGGGAGGATTCCCGCAGCGAGCGTACTGCGGGAATCCTCCCGGCCCCTTCGAGCTCCGGGCCGGTCAGCCCTTTTGCTTGTGGCGGGATTGCCAGCTGTCGAACGCGGCGAGAGCGAGCCCCGCGCCCAGCGCGGCCGCTCCGACGATCATCCACGGCACCCGGTCGTAGACGATCAAGCTGACCACGACGAGCACCAGGTAAAGCGGGATCGTGATCGCGTAGAACCGCTGCCGCTTCGACCAGCTGTGCTTGGCTGTCACAGCAGGCCCTTCAGCCCGGCGACGAATTTCCCGCCGACGCCGAAAGCTGCGTAGGCACCGGAGCTGAGCGCATCGTCACGAACTTCCTTCCGTGTACCGCCGCCGATCGTCGACCCGAGGCCGGCTCCGGCGGAAGCCCCCAGCCCACCCAGGACGATACCGACGCCCACACAGCCGGCGCCCGCGGTCACCGGACAGGCCGCGGCGAGACTGCCGACGAGGATTGTGCCGACCACGGCACCGAGCCCTGCACCCCAGGTCGAACCGGTGCTCGCGCCGGTGGGATCGCTGTTGTCGATCGGGTCGCCCTTGCCGTAGGCGTAGGCGTTGTTCTCCTGGCCGGTGGGGTCGGGCTGGGTGAAGCGGGCGTAGGCCGGGTTGTAGTGGCGGTAGCCGGTGAGGTATTCGCTGCTGGCGAGCTGGTAGGTGCCGAGCCAGCGGAGCCGGTTGGCCGAGCCCGCCGGGCCGGTGATGCCGGTGTTGAACCCGTAGGGCGTGTAGGTGTAGCTGGCGGTCACCGCGCCGGTGTCGTCGACCAGGGCGAGGACGCTGCCCTGGTAGTCGGTGATGGCGTTGTGGTGCTTGCCCGCGGCGTCGACCAGCCCGGTGAGGGTGCCGTCGACGTCATGGGCGTAGGTCGTGGCGGCGCCGTTGTCCACGGTCCGCGAAATACCCAGCGCGGTACGGGTGAAAACGTGCGTGACGTCGCTCGACCCGACCCGCTCGGTGATCGAAGCGGGCTGCGTCTGGTCGAGGGTGTCGTAAGACCCGCTGAACAGCGTGCCCGAACTGGACGTGACCGAGGTCCGCTGGTTGGTGTCGCTGTAGTGCGCCTCGCCCCCGGGGTTCGTGGTGATGAGGTTGCCCGCGCCGTCGTAGCCGACCGTGATGCTGTCGATCTTGGTCATCTGGTCGGCGTCGTTGACGGTGTAGGTCCGTCCGTCGCCGGAGGTGATGTTGCCGGCGTTGTCGTAAGCGTAGGTGCGGCTGCCCGCCTTGGTGAGGCGGCCGAAGCCGTCGTAGGTGTTGTCGGCGGTGCCGGTGGAATCGGTGCGGGACTGCACCTGGCCGGTGTCGGTGCCGTCGGCCTTGGTGTAGCGGTAGCTGGTCGACAGCAGCGTCGTGCCCGCGGAGTTCTTGACGGTGATGCCGGTCTGGCGGCCGGCTTTGTCGATGCCGATGGTCTGGGTGCTGCCGCCGGGCAGGGTGGCCGAGGTGCGGTGATCGGCGTTGTCGTAGCCGTAGGTGGTGGTCGTGTTCGCCTGGTCCTTGACCGAGGTCAGCCGGTTCGCCGCGTCGTAGCCGTAGTAGATCCAGCCGGTGGGGTCGTCGACGGCGGTGACGTTCCCGGCCGGGTCGTAGTGGTAGGTCGCGGTCTGCGTGCTGGTGCCCGCGGTGCGCACGACGCGGGTGAGCAGGCGCCGTTCGTAGCTGTTGGTGAAGGTGGCGGTGGGGTAACGGGCGACGGTGCGGTTGCCGGTCTCGTCGTAGGTGTAGGCGGCCAGGCCGGTGCCGTCGGCTTTGGCGACGGAGATGACGTGGTCGAGCCGGTCGTAGCCGTAGACCAGTTTGACGCCGTTGCCGTCGGTCACACTGGCGACGCGCGAGAGCGAGTCGTAGGTGTAGGTGGCCGGTTTCAGCGGCAGCGGCGGGGTGACCTTGGTCAGGTTCCCGGCGCTGTCGTAGCCGTAGCTGGTGACGTGCCCGTTGCCGTCGGTGGCGGTGGCGACCAGGCCGGTGGTGTAGGTGTACTTCGCGACGTCGGCGTTGAGCGCGTCGGAGTGCACGGCGGTGACGTTGCCGGCCTTGTCGTAGGTGTTGTTCACCTTGTTGCCGGAGAAGTCCGCGACCTGGGTGGGCAGGTGCGGGTGCGCGGTGTCGGTGTAGCCGACGCTCATCGCCGCGCCGGTGGGCAGCTTGCCGCCCTTGAGGTTGTTGAGCGGGTCGTAGTCGTAGGTGACCGAGTTGCCGGTCGCGTCGGTCAGCGAGTTCACGTCACCGTGGGACGACCACGCCTGGTCCCGGGAGTGCCCGAGGGCGTCGGTGGCCTTGGTCTGCCGCCCACTGCTGTCGAAGGTGTAGGTGCTCTTGTGCCCGTTCGGGTCGGTGACCGTGGTCGTGCCGGAGTCGTAGGCGTACCCGGTGACACTGGCGACGCCGCCGAAGTTCGGCTCGCTCACCTGTGTCACCCGGCCGCCGCCGTCGTAGGACAGCGTGTACACCCGCCCCAGCGTGGTGGTCAGCGTCGTGATCCGGCCGTCGGCGTCCAGCCCGAACGTCATGCTGTCGCCGGCCCGGTTGGTGATCTTCGTGAGGTGCCCGTTGCCGTCGTAGCCGTAACCACCGGCCGTCAGCCCCGCCGGGTCGGTGACCGCGGTGATGCGGCCGTTGCCGTACGCGGCGGTCGTGACCCGGCCCTGGGTGTCGGTGATCGACGCCAGCGTGCCGTCGGTGGCGTTGTAGCGGTAGGTGATCGTGTGCCCGTTGCGGTCGGCCTGCGAGAACAACCGCCCATCCCCGGTGAACGACCAGGCTTCACCCGAGGAGTCCTGCGTCACGGCGTAGCTGCCGTTGGGCAGTTTCGTCATCGTGGCGTGCATGCCCGACGGCGGGGCGAAACTCCCGTCGTCGTTCCTGGTGAACACCGCGCAGTACCCGGTCGGGTCGTAGAGCACCACCCGCCGGTCGGGGGCGGGGTAGATGTCGAGCTCCAGGTCGGGGCCGCCGGAGACGGTCCAGAACCTCCCGAACGCTCCGGGACGGGTGGTGATGCTGTTGTAGACCGCGTCGACCGACATGTTCAAGCCGGTGCCCTTGACCGTCAGCGCCCGGTCGGTGATGACCGCGTTGCCGTTGTAGCGGTTGACCAGCAACTCCGTGCGGTCCGAGATCGCGTACCGGTCCATCGCGAACCACGGCTGGGTCCCCGACTGGCTCGATGCGCACACATCCGACTGGACCGACGCACCCGATCTCGGCGCCGGTCTCGCCGGCACCTGGTCGGCCGGAACACCGGTCGGCGTGCGGTTCACCTGCGCCGGCGGCGTCCACGACACCGGCAGCGGCACGCCGCCCTGACCGGGCCGCGGGGCGGCCACCGCCGTCGCCGGAACCGCGGCGATCAGTGCGGCCACGGAACTGAACGTGATTGCGCGCAGCACAAAATGCCGCAACGATTTCCGTTGCATAATAAGGTGAATCTCCCCTCGGAACCTGCCGGTTCCACCCCGGGCGACACGATGTCGCCAGACCTCGCGAATTTATGACCACTGATCACCGGATCGCGAGCCGGGAAGGTCTCAACCACTCGAACGTCCTAACGCCGATCACACATATTGCTCCGATCGGCAGACCGCACGCCCGCGCGCAGGGCAGGCCGGAAACCCGGCCCGGGCAAGCTTTTCGGCGGTCGCGGCTCAGCCGAGGACCGCGCGCCGGACCGCCTCGGTGTCGGTCAGGTCGGGCAGCACGGTGTGGGCGCCCTCCGCCCGCAGTTCCTCGGCGGAATAGTGCCCGGTGGCCACGGCGACGGAGATCGCGCCGTTGTCGACCGCGGCCCGGACGTCGTTCGGCGTGTCGCCGATGACGACGACCGCGTCGGCGCCGAACTCGGTGCCGTGCTTGGCCGCCGCCAGCCCCACCGCGTGCGGGACCAGATCGGGGCGGTGCACCGACAGCGTCCCGTAGCCGCCGATCTCCAGGTCGAGGTGCTCGTCCAGGCCGAAGGGGACGAGCTTGTGCCGCGAGATCTCCGGCAGGTTGCCGGTGACGAGCGTCTGCACGACGTCCCCGCCGGCGGCGAACGCGGTCAGCGCCTCCGCCGCCCCCGGCAGCGCGCGGGCCGTCTCCGCGAACGTGTGCCGGTGGCGTTCGGACTCCGCCACCAGCGCCTTGAACAGCGCCTGGATCGTCTCCTCCGCGGCCTCGAAGCCGTTCGCGGTGAGCAGGTCGGTCGTCGTCGCCCGCTCCGTGCGGCCCCCGAACACCGGGTGCACGCGCAGGGTCGCCCCGGTCGCGGCGGTGAACGCGGCCCCGTACCAGGCCGCGCCCAGTTCGGAGAAGTCCACGAGCGTGTGGTCGATGTCCCAGAGCACCAGCCGCTTCTTCGTCACGGCTCCGAGGCTACCGGGGACGTTATTCAACACGCGTTGACTTCGGGGAGGCCGGGTCGTACCTTGGGTCCTAATTCAACAAGTGACGAATAAATGGAGGCAGTGATGACCCGTCCCGCGGGGGTACTCGCTCCGGTCGCCGCCGTGGCCGGCGCGCTGGTGGCGGTGGTGCTCGGATTCCTCACCTTCGGTGCGCAGGCGACTGTCGCGCCCGACGGCGTCCCGGTCGCCGTCGCCGCCCCGCCGGAGATCGCGCAGCGCATCGCCGCGCACGGTGGCGGCCAGCTCGCCTGGACCGTCGCGACCCCGGCCGAAGCGCGGCAGCTCCTGGAAGACAAGAAGGTCTACGGCGTCCTCGAAATCGCGCCGGGGCCGGCCGTGACCGTGGTGACCGTGGTGACCTCGGGGGCGGTCAACCCGGCCGGCACCCAGGTCGCGCAGCAGGCGCTGACCGGCACCGCGACCGCGCTGGGTGGCGCGCCGAAGCAGGAGGTCCTGCACCCGGCGGGGGTCGCGGGCCGGGTCGCGCCGCTGGCCGCGAGCGCGCTGGCGTGGATCGGCGCGCTCGTCGCCGGGCTCGCGCTGACGCAGCTCGCGAAGCGGACCGGCCGCCCGATCGGGGCCGGCGCGCGGTTCCTGCAGGTGACCGGGGCCGGCGTGCTGATCACGGCGGTCGTGGCCGGGTTCTTCGCGCTGTGGGACTCGACGTTGCCGCTGACCGCGGACGTCCTCGGCTTCGTCTTCCTCGCCGCGACGGCCTTCGCGGCACTGCAGGCCGCGCTGCTGCGCCTGCTGGGCCTGCGCGCGATGGCCGTCCTCGCGCCGCTGTACCTGGTCGCGCCCGCGGTGGCCGGGCAGGTGCCCGAGCTGCTCGACCCGGCCTACCGCGCGCTGCTGTGGTCGTGGACGCCGTTCCGGTTCTCGGCCGAAGGCCTGCGCAGCCTGCTGCAGGGCGTACCGGACGCGCCGGACGTGACGACCGGGCTGTGGGTGCTCGGCGCCCTGCTGGCCGGGGGCCTGGTGGTGGCACTGTGGCCGGGCCGGTCAGCCCGCCAGGAGGCTGAACCGCACCTTGCGGACGGGGTTGTCGAGGTTGGTGTCCACTAGGCAGATCGACTGCCAGGTGCCGAGCGCCAGGACACCGCCGAGCACCGGGACCGTCGCGTAGGGCGGCACCAGCGCCGGGAGCACGTGGTCACGGCCGTGACCCGGGCTCCCGTGCCGGTGCCGCCAGCGGCCGTCGCGGGGGAGCAGCTCGTCGAGCGCGGTCAGCAGGTCCTCGTCGCTGCCGGCGCCGGTTTCCAGGATGGCCAGCCCGGCGGTGGCGTGCGGGACCCAGACGTGCAGCAGCCCGTCGGCGGCGTCGGCGTCGCGCAGGAAGGCCTCGGCTTCGTGGGTGAGGTCGTGGACGACGGCTTCGGAGCCGGTGCGGACCTCGATCTCGGTGGAGTACATGCGGCCCAGCCTAAGGAGCCACGGGCTCCTTCGCGGGTTCGGCGGTCACGGTGAACGCGAACGCCGTCAACGCCGCCAGGAGCACCGCGCCGGCGAAGTAGGGGACGGCGGGAGCGACCTCGTACAGGCCGGTCCCCAGCAGCGGCCCGCCCATGAACGCCAGCGCGCTGCTCGACCCCATGAGCCCGGCGACCGCGCCCTGCTCGTCCCGGGTGGCGAGCAGGGTCGGCGCGGACATGAACCCCGGCGTCGCGAACCCCATCCCGGCGCCGAGCGCGGCCACCCCGGCGCCGAGCAGGAGCCCGCCGGAGCCGACGGCCACCACGAGCATCCCGCCGGTCATGACGGACGCGCCCACCCGCACGAGCCGCAGCGGTGTCCAGCCCAGCCGTGGGACGGCGACCACCTGGACGAGGATGATCATCCCGGCGCCGGCCAGCATGACCAGGCTGGTGACGCGGCCGGTGTCCTGGGTGGTCAGGTGCAGCCGGTCCTGCACCAGGAAGCCGACGGTCATCAGGACGATCGCCAACGCGAGGTACAGGCCGAAGCCGATGGTCAGGAACGGCCACAGGCGCCGGTCGAACGGGCTGACCTTCACCCTCACCGGCCGGGTCGCGCGCTTCGGCGGTTTCGGCAGCGCGAACGTGATCACCACGGCGATCACGGCCAGGACGACCGGGGCGGCGTAGACCGGGACGAGCAGGTTCCCGGTGAGGCTCAGCAGGCCGCCCAGCGCGGGACCGGCGGCGAGCGCGAGGCCTTGGGCCGCACCGAAAGCGGCCATGCCCCGCACCCGTTCGGCGGGCCCGTCGGTGACGTCGGCGATGTAGGACTGCGCGGTCACCGGCGTCGCGGCCCAGGTGAGGCCGAACAGGACGCCGCGGGTGAGCAGAACGGCCGTGAACAGTGCCGGCACGGCCAGGGCCTTCGCCAGGCCGAGCTGAGCGACGACGGCGAACCCGAGCAGGCTCGCCATGGCGCCGAGCAGGGAGAACAGCAGCACCGGCCGGTGTCCCCAGTGCGCGGTCCGGCGGCCCCAGAACGGGCTGGCCAGCACGACTCCCGCGCCGCCGACGGCCCACACGGCACCCAGCGCGAACTCGCTGAACCCGAACTCGCGGGCCAGCGGCGGCAGGATCGGGTTGAGCAGCTGCTGACCCGCCATCAGGCCGAACACGGCCAGGCAGACCACCAGGACCGGCCGTCTCACGCCACGGCCGTTTCGTGCTCGGTGCCGGTCCGGGGCGTGATCGACAGCAGGTCGCCGGGCTCGTCGACGCTCAGCCGGTGCCAGCGGCCGGGCGGGACGAGGACCGCTCGCCCGGCCGTCACCGTGGTCACCAGGCCTTCGTCGCGCAGGTGGACGCGCAGCGATCCGGAGAGGACGACGAGGACTTCGTGGCCTCCGGGGTGGCGCTCCCAGACGTGCGAGTGCACGGCGCGGTCGTCGGCGGCGTGGAACGCGCTGAGGGTCCACTGGCGCTCGTCGCCGCTGTCCCCTTGCTCGGCCACGCCCCCGGGCTGCAGCTGAATCACCGTGCTGAACAGGTCGTAGTTTTCGAACATGTTCCGAAAGTAGCACCGGCCGGCCGGAGCTGTCGAACGACTTGCGGGCATGATGGGGGTGTGCCACGACCCGCCGGCCGCATGGGGCGGCCGCCCTCGACGTCCCGCGAACAGATCCTCGAAGCCGCGCGGGCGATCCTCGACCGGGACGGCAGCGAGAAGCTCACGATCCGCCGGCTCGCCGCGGAGCTCGGCGTCGGCGCGACAACGCTGTACCACCACGTGCGCGACAAGGACGACCTGCTGGTCCAGCTGCTCGAGCACTACGCCGGGCAACTGCCGCGGCCGGGGCTGCCGGACGATCCGCGGGAGCGCATCGTCGCGGCGGCGATCCTGATGCACGACGCGCTCGCCGCCCGGCCCGAGCTCGCGGAGGTGCTCACGGCCGACGACTTCCTCGGCGAGTCGGCGTTATGGATGGTCGAGGAGATCGTCGGTGGCGCACGGGGCTGCGGGTGCTCGCCCGAGCGGGCCGTCGAGCTGTACCGGAGCGTCTGGTACTACACGCTCGGCGAAATCCTGGTCCGGGCGCGTGCCGGGCGGCGGGCGGGCGAGGACCGGCCCCGCTACCGCGACCAGGTGTTCGCCGCGCTCGACGACGCCCGCTTCCCGAACCTCGCCGCCGTCGGCGATCGCTGGCCGGAGCTGGCCGCGCGCGACACCTACCGGGCCGGCCTGCGCGCCTTCGTCGACGGGCTGCTCGCTCAGGAATCCAGGTAGCGCAGCACGGCGAGCACCCGGCGGTTGTCCCCTTCGGACGGTGGCAGGCCGAGCTTGCCGAAGATCGACGTCACGTACTTCTCCACCGAGCCGGGCGAAAGGAACAGCTCCGCCGCGATCGCGGAGTTCGACCGGCCTTCCGCCATCAGGCCCAGCACTTCGCGTTCCCGTGGGGTGAGCCCGCTCAGCGCGTCCGTCTGGCGGGTCGCCGAGAACAGCTGGCTGACGACTTCGGGGTCGAGGACCGTTTCGCCGTCCGCCACCCGGCGCAGCGCGTCGAGGAAGTCCGAGACCTCGGCCACGCGGTCCTTGAGCAGGTAGCCGACGCCGCCCGCGTGGTCGGCCAGCAGCTGGGCGGCGTACTTCGTCTCGACGTACTGGGAAAACAGCAGGATCGCGCAGCCCGGGAGCTCGCGACGCAGCGCGATCGCCGCCCGCAGGCCTTCGTCGGTGTGTGTCGGCGGCATCCTGATGTCCACAATGGACACGTCAGGTGCGTGGTCGTTGACCGCTTCGCGCAGCGCTTCGGCGTCCTTCACGGCGGCGACGACTTCGTGGCCGCGGAAGGTCAGCAGCTCGACGAGGCCCTGGCGCAGGATGGTGGAGTCCTCCGCGATGACGATCCGCATGCCGCGAACCCTAGCGGGGCAGCGGCACCCGCGCGGTCACTTCGGTCGGACCGCCCGGCGGGCTGGTGACGGTCAGTTCGCCGTCGACCGTCCGCAGCCGTTCGGCCACGCCGGCCAGCCCGCCACCCGGCACGATCCGCGCGCCGCCATGGCCGCTGTCGCGGACGCGCAACCGCAGGACGTCCCGCTCCTCGGTGACTTCGACCAGTGTCGTCCCGCCGTGTTTCGCGGCGTTCGTGAGCAGTTCGGCGGCGCTGAAGTAGACGATCGTCTCCAGCGAGGGCGGTGGCCGGCGCGGCAGGTCGACCGCGACCCGCGCGTCGATCCCGGACGTCGCGACGAGCGTGGCGAGGGCGACGTCGAGGCCCGCGTCCAGAGCGGCCGGGTGGATGCCGCGGGCGAGGTCGCGCAGTTCGGTCAGCGCCTGTTTGGCGTTGGCGTGCGCGGCGGTGACCAGCTGTTTGACCTGCGGGAGGTCGACGTCCGCCAGTTCGTCCTTGGCCAGGCCGAGCTTCATGGCCAGCGCGACGAGCTGGGCCTGCGCGCCGTCGTGCAGATCGCGTTCGATGCGCCGCAGCCGCAGGGCGGCGTCCTCGACCGCGGTCGCGCGGCTCGCTTCGAGGTCCCGCACCCGTTCGGACAGCACCCGTTCGCCGAGCAGCCCGACGACCAGCAGCCGGTCGAGGGCGACGAAGGCGTGCGTCACCCGCGGCAGCGCGACCAGCACGAGCAGCCCGGACGCCGACCAGGCCAGCGCGCCGACCCAGTGGTCGGCGCGGATGCCGAAGACGGGCAGCTGCCGTTCGCCGAGCGGGAACCAGAGGAAGGAGTAGGTGGTGGCGGCGAAGGCGTAGAGCGTCGCGGAGAAGACGGTGAGCAACCCGGCGAAGGTGAGCGGGAGGCGGAGCACCAGGTACCCGGCGGCGCGCCAGCCCGCGGGATCGCCGACGCGCGCTTTGACCCAGCTCCACAGGCCGGGCTTGAGTTCGGGCCGTCGCGGGGCGGGCACGCTGACACCGAGCAGGGCTTTCGCGAGCCTGCGGTGGGCGGCGCCGAGCCCCCGGGCGTAGGAGACGGCCCCGGCGAGGACGAGGAAGCCGAGCAGGACGGGGGTGAGCCAGAGCCCGAGCGCGAGGACGACGAGAAAGCTGAGCAGCGCGAAGACGGTGAGCGGGCCGGCGAGCCAGAGCCAGAGGTACTCGGCCCGGAAGTCCCGCGTGGCCAGGGGGCCGAAGACGCGGCGCAGCGGGTGGGGTGGGTCGAGCGTGGTCACGGGTTCAGTGTTGCCCGGGGCGGCGGCCGAGCCCATCCGGTTTTCCCCCGTCTGAGCCCCCGGGCGGCCCGGGGGCGCCCCCGAATTCCACGCTGCCGGAGACCACCGACAGTTCCAGCCCCACGGAGAGCCGGCTTGAGGACCTGCATCCCCAAGCCGGCCTTCACGAAACCCGCGTCAGGGAGCGTCCGGGTCGTCTTCCTGGGCCCGCTGCGCGGCTTCCCGCATCTCGATGACGTCGGTGAGCCAGTCGCCCGTCTCCCGGGCGATGTCGCGGATCGCGCCCGTGATGATGCTCGCGATGTTGCCGACGTGCGTTGCCGCTGATTCGGTGATCACCTGCAGGGTGTCCTTCTCTCGTTCGAACTGACCCACCATGTCACCCTCACGCTGCTCGGAGCTGCCGGTCGGGTTCCACGGTAGCCGGGGACGGCGGGGAAGGGAGAGCCAGCTTCACGATCTTCTTCGCCACCGACCAGAGCTGCCTGCGCAGCGGGCCCGTGTGGTACGGCAGCCCGTACTTCTCGCAGATCGCGCGCACCTCGCCGGCGATCTGCGGGTACCGGCGCGCCGGGATGTCGGGGAACAGGTGGTGCTCGATCTGGTGCGACAGGTTGCCGCTCAGGATGTGGAACAGGGGGCCGCCGGTGATGTTCGCCGAACCCAGGATCTGGCGGAGGTACCACTGCCCGCGCGACTCCGAAGCCGTCTCCTCCTCGGTGAAGCTTTCGACGTCCGCCGGGAAGTGGCCGCAGAAGATGATCGCGAACGCCCAGAGGTTGCGGGTCAGGTTCGCCGTCGCGTTGCCAAGGAACGTCAGCGGCGCCAGGGGGCCGGTCAGCAGCGGGAACAGGACGTAGTCCTTGCCGACCTGCCGCGAAGCCTTCCGCAGGATGCGCCGCAGCACCGGCACGTTTTCGGCCCAGGACCGCTCGCCCTTGACGACGTTCTCGACCTCGAGGTCGTGCAGCATGACGCCCCACTGGAAGAAGATCGCCAGCAGCGTCGCGTACACCGGGTTGCCCAGGTAGTAGGGATGCCACTTCTGGGCGGTGTCCATCCGCAGGATCCCGTAGCCGACGTCGCGGTCCTTGTCGACGATGTTCGTGTAGGTGTGGTGGATGTAGTTGTGCGAGTGCCGCCAGTTCTCCGCCGGCGCCACGGTGTCCCACTCGAACCGCTGCGAGCTCAGCGCCGGGTCACGCGTCCAGTCGTACTGGCCGTGCATGACGTTGTGGCCGATCTCCATGTTGTCGAGGATCTTGGCCAGCGACAGCGCGCCGACGCCGGCGAGCCACGCCGGCGGGAAGAACCCGGCGAACAGCAGCGCGCGCCCGGCGACCTCCAGGCCGCGCTGCTTCTTGATGATGTCGTGGATGTAGTCGACGTCCTCCTGGCCCAGGTCGTCGACGATCCGCTGCCGCAGCGCGTCGAGCTCGCGGCCGAACTCCTCGACCTGTGCCGGGGTCAGGCGGTCCTGCAGACCGGTCATGGCAATCTCCTCAAGCGTCGATCTCGACGTCCCCGACCGGGACGGAGATGCAGAGCTGGATTTCTTCGTTGTCGTCGCCGGAAACCTCGCCGGTGCGCGCGTTGCGGACCCGCCCGGCCGTCTTGAGCTGGGTGCAGGAGAAGCAGATGCCCATCCGGCAGCCGTGCTCCGGCGAGAGCCCGGCCTCTTCGGCCTGCTCCAGCAACGGCTTCCCCGAGTTCGCGCACTCGCGGCCGCTGCGCTTGAACCGGACCTGCCCCTCGGCGTTCCCGGTGTCGAAGGTCAGCGCCGGCGGCGTGAACTCTTCGGTGTGCACGCGTTCACCGAGCTGCTCCCGAACCGCGTCCATCAGCGGCTTCGGGCCGCAGACGAACGCTTCCGCGTCGCGGAACCACGGGGCGACCCGTGGCAGGTGTTCCGGCGAGAAGAACCCGGTCAGGTCCCCGCCCTTCGAGTGGGTGTAGGCGTGCACGACCCGCAGCCCGGGGTGCCGGGCGGCGAGCTCGGCCAGTTCGGTGCGGTACAGCGCGTCGGCCGGGCCGTTCGAGTACTGCAGGAACACGATCTCGCCCGGGTGGCCCTCGGCGACCAGGGTGCGCGCCATCGCGAGCACCGGCGTGATGCCGCTGCCGCCCGCGATCAGCAGGACGCGGTCCGGCCGCTCGGCGGGCAACGTGAAGGCGCCGTCCGGAGTGGACAGATTGACGACCGAGCCGACGCCGATCGCGCGGTTCAGGTGCCCGGAGACCAGGCCCTGCTCCTTGATCGTGAACTCCAGCTCGCCGTCGTACTGCGAACCGCACGGCGAATAGCAGCGCGTGCGCCGGACGCCGTCGATCTCCACCTGCAGGCGGACGTACTGGCCGGCGGTGAAGCCGCGCCACGCGCGGCTGGGCTTCACCGTGAGCGTGACGGTGTCGGGCGTCTGCTTGCGCACCGCCGTGACCAGCCCGCGGATCTCGCGGCGGACCAGCATCGGGTCGACGAGCTCCAGGTACCGGTCCATCCCGTGCGGCGTCAGCAGCGCCTCGGCCAGCGAGGCGAGGCCGCGCACCCGCCGGGGGATGAGCGCCGTCATCGGGAACCTCCTCGATTACAGTGAACGGCTGTACACTCAACAGTGCACTGCAGGAGTGGACGCCCTGTCAACGCGAGACCCCGAGGATGTGACGTGAGCAACGCGGTGGACACCCGTACGCTGGACTTCGTGTCCGAACCACTGACGCCGGTGAGCCGCCAGGAGCGCAAACTGCGCACCCGCCAGGCGCTGCTGGACACCGCCCTCGAGCTGCTGGCCGATCGCCCGTTCGCCACGCTGTCGCTCCGCGAGGTCGCGAAGGGCGCAGGCATCGTCCCGACGGCCTTCTACCGGCACTTCGCCTCGATGGAAGACCTCGGCGTCGCGCTCGTCGAAGAGGCGACGCACACGCTGCGCGGCATGATCCGCTCCGCGCGCACGGATCCGGACACCTACCAGGGGATGATCAGCGCGTCGGTGACGACGCTGCACCGGTTCGTCCGGGCGAACGAGGACCATTTCCGGTTCCTCACCCGCGAGCGGTACGCCGGCGGCTCGCTGGCCGAGGCGATCGGCGTCGAACTGCGGCTGTTCTCCGGCGACCTCGCGATCGACCTCGCCCGGTTCCCGAAGCTGCGCGAGTGGAGCACCGAAGACCTCCACATGCTGGCCGACTTGATCGTTTCCGTGATGCTGACGACCATTGTCGAACTGCTGGAAGCCCGCCCGGGTGAAGACGCGAAAATCACCGGAACGGCGGAAAAACGGCTGCGCCTGGTCCTGCTCGGCGTCCCGCACTGGAAAACGACCTGAACGTTTCCCGCACGGCACTCGTATTTCCCAGCACAACCGCGAGACTTGCGACCCACGTCACTGGGGACTGTCGGTCCGGCGTGGTACAACCCTCGGATCGTGCCTCGCCGATGAGGAGGTCGTGTGACGGACAGCGAACAGAGTCAGCAGCTCACCGTGGGTGTGGTGGCCGAATCACGCCCCGGGGAGCGGCGGGTGGCCATGGTGCCCAAGCTCGTCGGGCGGCTCGTGCAGCGCGGGCTGCGCGTCGTCGTCGAGCCGGGCGCCGGATCCGGTGCCCACCTGAGTGACGACGCGTACACCCGAGCAGGCGCCGAACTCGGCGACGCCTGGGGCGCGCCGATCGTCGTGAAGGTCAACCCGCCTTCGCCCGCGGAAGTCGCGAAACTGAGCCGGGGCGCCGTGCTCGTCGGTTTCCTGGATCCGCGCGGCAACCCGGACGGGCTCGCGAAGCTCGAAGAAGCGGGGTTACGCGCCTTCGCGATGGAGGCGGTCCCGCGGATTTCCCGGGCGCAGGCGATGGACGCGCTGTCGTCGCAGGCCAGTATCGGCGGCTACCGCGCGGTGCTGCTCGCCGCGCAGAAGCTCCCGCGGTTCTTCCCGATGCTCACCACCGCGGCCGGCACCGTCCCGCCGGCCAAGGTGCTGGTGCTCGGCGCCGGCGTCGCCGGGCTGCAGGCACTGGCCACCGCGAAACGGCTCGGCGCGCAGACCACCGGCTACGACGTGCGGCCCGAGGTCGCCGAGCAGGTCAAGTCGCTCGGCGCGCAGTTCCTCGACCTCGGCATCGAGGCGGTCGGCGAAGGCGGGTACGCCCGCGAGCTGACGGCCGAGGAGCGCGAAGAACAGCAGCGGCGGCTCACCGAGGCCATCACGAAGTTCGACGTCGTGATCACCACCGCGCTGGTGCCGGGCCGCAAGGCGCCGACGCTCGTGACCGCGGACGCCGTCAAGGGCATGCCCGCCGGGTCGGTCGTCGTCGACCTCGCCGGCGAGACCGGCGGCAACTGCGAGCTGACCAAACCGGGCGAGGACGTCGTGGAGCACGACGTCACCATCTCCTCGCCGCTGAACCTGCCCGCCGAAATGCCTTCGCACGCCAGCGAGCTGTACGCCCGCAACGTCACCGAGCTGCTGGAGCTGCTGGTGACGAAGGAAGGCGCGCTCGAGCTGAACTTCGAAGACGAGATCGTCGCCGGTGCCTGCGTGGCCGGGCGCGAAGGGAGCCCGTCGTGAGCCCACTCGTGCAGAACCTGGCGGTGCTGGTGCTCGCCGGGTTCGTCGGCTTCGCCGTCATCTCGAAGGTGCCCAACACGCTGCACACGCCGCTGATGTCCGGCACCAACGCCATCCACGGCATCGTGCTGCTGGGCGGCCTGGTCGTGCTCGGCCTCGGCGTCGACGGCGTCTTCAACAAGATCCTGCTGGTGATCGCCATCGCCTTCGGCACGATCAACGTCGTCGGCGGGTTCCTCGTCACCGACCGGATGCTGTCGATGTTCAAGGCCAAGAAACCCGTCGCCGGTGAGGAGGACGAGAAGTGACCGACTTCATCGCGATCCTCTACATCATCGCGTTCGCCCTCTTCATCTACGGCCTGATGGGCCTGACCGGCCCGCGCACCGCGGTCCGCGGCAACTGGATCGCCGCGGTCGGCATGGGCATCGCCGTCATCGCCACCCTGCTCACCCCCGGGATGGGCAACTGGGTGCTCATCGCCCTCGGCGTCGGGATCGGCGTCGTCGTCGGCGTCCCGTCGGCGCGCAAGGTCAAGATGACGGCGATGCCGCAGATGGTGGCGCTGTTCAACGGCGTCGGCGGCGGCGCGGTCGCGCTCATCGCGTGGGTGGAGTTCAACTCGACCGGCGGCTACGCGCACGAACCGGCGTACATCGCGATCGCGTCGCTGTTCGCCGCGATCATCGGGTCGATCTCCTTCTGGGGCTCGAACGTCGCCTTCGGCAAGCTCCAGGAGCTGATCAGCGGCCGCCCGATCACCATGGGCAAGCTGCAGCAGCCGGTCAACGCGCTGCTCCTGCTGATCGCGGTCGCGTGCGCGGTGGTCATCATCGCCGGCGGTGACAACGAGCTGCTGATCATCGGGCTGCTGGTCGCGGCGGGCATCCTGGGCCTCACCGTGGTCCTGCCGATCGGCGGCGCGGACATGCCCGTCGTGATCTCCCTGCTCAACGCGTTCACCGGGCTCTCGGCCGCCGCGATGGGCCTGGCGCTGGACAACACGGCGCTGATCGTGGCCGGCATGATCGTCGGCGCGTCCGGCTCGATCCTGACCAACCTGATGGCCAAGGCGATGAACCGGTCCATCCCGGCGATCGTCGCGGGCGGCTTCGGCGGCGGGCCCGCGGTGGCGGCCGGCAGCGGGACGAAGGAAGCCCGTCCGGTGCGCTCGACCAGCGCGGCCGACACCGCGATCCAGATGGCGTACGCCAGCAAGGTCGTCGTCGTGCCGGGTTACGGCATGGCCGTCGCGCAGGCGCAGCACACCGTCCGGGAGATGGCGAAGCTGCTGGAGAAGAAGGGCATCACGGTCGCGTACGCGATCCACCCGGTGGCCGGCCGGATGCCCGGGCACATGAACGTGCTGCTCGCCGAGGCCGACGTGCCGTACGAGCAGCTCAAGGAGATGGACGAGATCAACTCCGAGTTCGCCCAGACCGACGTCGCGCTGGTGATCGGCGCGAACGACGTCACGAACCCGGCCGCGCAGACCGACCCGAGCTCGCCGATCTACGGGATGCCGATCCTCAAGGTCAACGAGAGCCGGTCCGTGATCGTCTTGAAACGCGGGATGGCCTCGGGGTTCGCCGGGATCGACAACGACCTGTTCTACGATCCGAAGACCAGCATGCTCTTCGGGGACGCCAAGTCGTCGGTGGGCGAGATCGTGGAGGAACTCAAGGCGCTATGACGACCGGGTCGGATGTGCGTGCGGCGTTCACGGATCCGGCCGAGAATCTCGCTTTCGACGAAGCGCTCCTCCGGGTTGCGCCCGAGTCACCCGTGCTGTGGCTCTGGCGCAACCCGGTTTGCGTCGTGGTGGGGCGCGGGCAGCGGATCGCGCGCGAAGTGCGGGCCGACGAGTGCGCCCGCGACGGCGTCCCGGTGCTGCGGCGGGCCAGCGGCGGCGGCACGGTGTTCCACGACCCCGGCAACCTGAACGTGACCCTGGTCCTGCCCGGCCCGGCGGACCGGCCCCTGGAGGCGCTCGGCCAGGTGATGAGCGCCGCCGTCGACCAGCTCGGGCTGGTGCCGCGGATCGGCGACCGCGGGCTGTTCGTCGGCGACGCGAAACTGTGCGGGTTCGCCGTGTTCCGCACCAGGACCGGCCTGCTGGCCCACTCGACGCTGCTGGTCGAGACGGCCGCGGGGCTCGTCGGCCGCTACCTGACCGGCGCGCCGCCGGACCCGCGGCCGCTCGACTCGCACCGCAGCCCGGTGGCGTCGCTGGCCGAGCACGGCCTGCGGCCCGGGTTCGGCGCGGTCGAGGCGGCGGTGCGGGCGGCGGCGTCGCAGCTGCTCGGGACGTTCGTGCCCCGGCCGCCGTCGGCGGCCGAGCTGGCGCGGCAGCGGGCGTTGCTGCACACCCGCTACCACTACCCGGCCTGGCACGCCGACGGCGCCCAGCGCGCCGCCTGAGCCGTCTACTTCGGACTTACTCGGCCGCCGAGAACGTGACGGTCGGCACCTTGCGCGCGACGGCCCGCGTGGTGGCCTTCGGCTCCGCGGCCTTTCTGGTGCGCGTGGTCTTCGCCGGCTCGGCCTTCGCGCTGGTCTGCGCCGGCTTGGGTGCGGCGGCCTTCACTCTGGCGGGCTCGGCCTTGGTGGGGACGGGCGTGGCTTTGGCGGGCGCGGCCTTCTTGGCGGCCGGCTTCGGCGGGGTCTTCTCCGCGCCGGGGACGATCCGCGGCCGGTTCTTGCGGCCACCGGTGCGACGGCCGGCGTCGGCGTACCGCTGCAGGAGCCCGCGCAACGCCTCGGCGTTGGCGAAGGAGAGGTCGATGTCGTAGTCGATGCCGTCCAGCCCGAAGCCGACGGTCTCCGCCGCGGGCTCACCGGTCAGATCATCCAGCACCCGCACAGCCGTGTTCCTGGCCACGACAAACCTCCCGTGCTCGAACGTGTGATGTGTTCGCGAGCACCGGGTCCGACGGCACCCGGTGCCGCCGACTGTGTCATCGTTACCGATCCAGCCGGCAGTCACGGCGGAACAGGTGCCGGTGAGCGGGTTGGCTCCGGACCGTGTCCGCCTGCTTTCGGCCGGATCGGTAATTTGCAGCTTCCTGACGGAGGATAGCCGCTGGCTTGCGTGATCCCGCGTAGTGGTGTGACCTGAAGCCATGGCTGGAGAGACTTTTGACGTAGTGGTGATCGGCGCGGGTCCGGTGGGGGAGGTGGCCGCCGAACGGGCGGCCCGCGGAGGCCTGAAGGTCGCCCTCGTCGAGCACGAACGCTTCGGCGGCGAGTGCTCCTACTGGGCCTGCATCCCGAGCAAGGCGTTGCTGCGGCCGGGAAATCTCCTCGCCGCCGCGAAGCGCGTGCCCGGCGTGCCGGTCGGCGACCGGATCGACCCGGCGGCCGTGTTCGCGCGCCGTGACTGGTTCACCGGCAAGGGCGACGACTCGGGACAGGTCGACTGGGCACGCGGCGCGGGTATCGAACCGGTTCGCGGGCACGGCGAAATCACCGGGGAGCGGGAGGTGACCGTCGGCGGCGACCGCGTGCTGACCGCCCGGCACGCGGTGATCGTCTGCACCGGCAGCGTGCCCAGCACGCCGTCGATCCCCGGGCTCGACACGATCCGGCCGTGGGGTTCGCGTGAAGCGACGTCGGCGTCTTCGGTGCCGCCCCGGCTCGGCGTCCTCGGCGGCGGCGTGGTCGGCGTCGAGATGGCGCAGGCGTTCGCGTCGCTGGGGTCGGAGGTCCACCTGGTGATCACCGGCCCGCGGCCGCTGCCGCGCAACGCCGAATTCGCCGGTGACCTCGTGCTGGCGGGGTTGCGCGAAGCCGGCGTCGAGGTGCACACGGATTCGGGCGTTTCGAAGGTCGCGGCCGGGGACTCCGGGACGACGTTGACACTGAAGGACGGCTCGACGCTGGTCGTCGACGAGTTCCTGGTGGCCACGGGCCGCCGTCCCGCGACCGCCGGGCTCGAGCGCTTCGGGATCGAGCCCGGGCACCCGCTGGAGACCGACGACACCGGCCGGGTGTCCGCAGTGGACGGTGACTGGCTGTTCGCGGCCGGCGACGTCACCGGCCGGGCGCCGCTGACCCACCAGGGCAAGTACGGCGCCCGCGCGGCGGGCGACACGGTGGCGGCGCTGGCCGCGGGCAAACCGGTGTCTTCCGCGGCGTGGAGCCCGTTCACGGCCACGGCCGACCACCACGCGGTGCCGCAGGTGGTGTTCACCGACCCGGAGGTGGCGGCGGTCGGCCTGGCGGACGCGCGGCCGGGTTCGGCGGACCGCGTCGTCGACATCGACATCGCGGTGGCGGGCTCGTCCCTGCACGCGGACGGCTACACGGGCAAGGCCCGGATGGTCGTGGACACGGAGCGGAACGTGCTCCTGGGCGTGACGTTCGTCGGCCAGGACGTCTCGGAGCTGCTGCACTCGGCGACCATCGCGATCGTCGGCGAGGTGCCGCTGGACCGGCTGTGGCACGCGGTGCCGTCGTTCCCGACGATCAGCGAGGTCTGGCTGCGGCTGCTGGAGGCGTACGGGCTCTGACGGCTACTGGGCGGGCAGGTCGAGGGCGGCCGCGGCGGCCCTGACCAGGCCGGGATCGTCCGGAGTGGACGGTCCCGGCGCCCAGACGGCCTGCACGAGCCGGACGGACGAGCCGTCGAGCTTGCTGGCGTAGGCGGCGTTCTCGAACCGCGGGACGGGGGTGGCGCCCCACTGGCCGGTCTCGGTGGCGAGGTCGAGGACACCGCCGCCGCCCGGGGTGTCGGCAAGGGCCTTGAAAGCGGCGGCTTGCGCGGCATCGGGGAAGTCGACGATCCCGACGGTGACGGCCCCGCCGCGGCCGTCGACGGTGGCGGCGTAGCTGGCGCGCTTGACGCCGGAGCAGCTGGTCTGCTGCAGGCTGGCCTGGGCGTCCCCGAAGGCGTGGGAGGCACATCGCTGATCGCCGCCGGCGGCGCGAAGGGCGAACTGGAGGCTACGCACCGGCGTGCTGGGCGGCGGCTGGGACTTCGAGCTGGCGGGGGGAGGCGCCGGAGCGGCGGCAGTGCCATCACCGGTGGTGGCCACGGCGACGGCGGCGACGACGAGCAGAACGAGGGCACCGATGGCGCCGAGCGGAAGCCAGCGGACGGTCCGTGGAGTGCGGGCGGGTCCGGGTTCCGGCCGCGGCCGGGGGAAGGGCTGCGGCGAGGCCACGGGAAGAGGGACCGAAGGAACGCCCTGGGGCGGCTCGGGTGCGGCAGGTTGCGGGCCGGCTTGTTCGGCTGCGGCAGGGCGGGGAGCTGGGGGTTCTGGCGGTGCTGGAGCCTCGGGAGCTTGTTCGGCTGCGGCGGCCCGCGGGGCGGTGGGTTCGGGTGCTTGGCCGGGTTCGGTGGGGTGCTCGGGAGCTCGCTCGGCCGCAGCGGAGCGCCCGAGAGCCGCGGTTTGGTTGCTGCTCGGCGACGGAAGGCGGAGGTTTTCAGTCCGCTCGGTCTCGGCAGCGGAGGATTCGGCCGGTTCCGGACCGTCCGGCGGGGTGGCCTCGGCGGGCGGGGGAGTGGTCTCGGTGCCGGGAAACACCGGTCGCGCCGAAGGGTCGGCGAGGCCCGGTTCTGCCTGGGCAGGCGACGGAAGTACCTCGGTGGGTTCCGTCTCGGCGGGCGGGGGAGTGGTCTCGGTGCCGGGAAACACCGGTCGCGCCGAGGGATCCGCGGCGGCCGATTCCGCCTCCGCCGGTGACGGGCGAACCTCGGCAGCTTCCGCGGGTGAACCAGCAGCGTCCGCAAGTTCGGCCGCAGAAAGTCCGGCCGCGCCCTCCGAGACCGCGCCCTCCGGGACCGCGCTCTCCGGGACCGCGGCCTCCGGTGCGGCTTCGACCGGCGTCGTGGTCCGCCAGTCGGTGGTACCCGCCCCCACCGAAGCAGCGGCAACAGCCGGCGGCTGCGGGCCTTCGTCCCAAAGGGACTCCGGAGGCGCATCGTCCGTCAGGCGGCTGAAGCCCTCGGCCAGCAGGACCTCGTCCGTGAACTCCGGTGCCGATGGCGCCAGCCCTCTGATCAGCGCCCGGACCTGGTCCACCGAGCGGGGCCGGTGCGCCGTGGCCAGGGATACCGTTGCCGCCAGCATCGTTGTCGGGGTCGGGTGCAGTACCCGGACCGGGCCCGCCAGGTCCGCCGCCGGCTGGTCCACCGTCTCCACGTACGGCCCCACCGCGATGATCGTTCCCACCGGGGCCGTCCCCGGGACCAGGGCGGCAATTTGCCTTTCGCAAGCCTGCGAGATGTCCAGCGCTTCCGTGGCCGGGTTCACCGAATCGTCGTCCGCGACCAGGGGCCAGCCGTCCGCCTTCCAGGGGCCGCCCAACGGGGCCTCCAGGCGCAGGGCCGGGTCCGGGAGGTCCACGCCGATCACGATGATCACGCCGTGGGGGAGCAGGACCACCGCCTCGATCGGGCGGTCCGTCACCCCGCCCACGCCCACCAGGGCGATCCCGCCGATCACGGTGCTGCCGCGGCCCAGGGACGCCAGTGCCGCCCGGATGTCGTCCGCCACCCGGGACTGCTGCCGCTCCAGGCGCACCAGTCGCACCGCTGTCCTCCCTGCTCGTCGGTCCGGGTCAACACGCTAGCGCGCCCAGCGCAATGATCCGCGCGACACGGGCGCGCCGCGGCGCTTGCCCTCCGAAAGTGGTGCTGCGGGTGACTTGTGGTGTTCATGTGGCCAAACGGCACGGTTGGGGTGCAGAATGTGCTACAACGCATCGGAGGCGGCATTCGGGAGCCGCACTGAGGCCGCGCTGCAGCTCGGAGTAGGGCGTAGGGGAAGACGTCCCTCGTCGAGCAACAAGCGGAGGTAGCAGTGAGCACCCGTGGCAGCACCCGAGGTGTGGTGTACGTCCACTCGTCGCCGTCTGCGGTGTGTCCGCACGTCGAGTGGGCCATTTCGGGCACCCTGGGTGCCCGCGTTGACCTGAAGTGGACGGCGCAGCCGGCCAGTCCGGGTCAGCTTCGCGCCGAATGCGGATGGCGCGCGCCCGCGGGCACCGGCGCCAAACTGGCGTCCGCCCTCAAGGCGTGGCCGATGATTCGGTTCGAGGTGACCGAAGAGCCCAGTGCGGGCGTCGACGGCGAACGGTTCTGCTTCGCGCCCGGCCTCGGCCTGTGGCACGGGCGGACCAGCGCCAACGGCGACATCGTGGTGGGCGAGGACCAGCTGCGCGCGCTCGTCGGCATGACCCGCGGCGGCGAGTCCCTCGCGCACAAGCTGGACGAGCTCCTGGCCGCGAGCTGGGACGAAGCGCTCGAGCCCTTCCGCCACGCCGGTGACGGCGCGCCGGTGACCTGGCTGCACCAGGTCGGCTGAGCCCCGGGACGGGGGCCGGTACGCTTTCCGCGTGACCACCCCCGCCCCCAGCTCTCGCCAGCGCTGGCTGGTGCCCGTCGTGGTCGTGGTGCTGTCCGTGACCGTCGGTGGCGGCCTGCTCGCGCGCGAAATCTACCGCCGTCCCGACCAGCCCGCCGACGACGCCTCCATCGCGGTGTCGACGCCGTCGTCGTCGAGCATCGGCGCGCCGGCCGCGGTGGACGACGGCGTCCGGATGACCGACGACGCGAAGCGGCACCCACAGGCCGACGCCGTCCGCCGGGTGCTGGAGAAGTACTTCAAGGCCATCAACACCAAGCAGTACCCGCTGTGGACCGACGTGGTCACCGACGAGCGGGCCGCCGGCCAATCGCAGAGCGACTGGACGAAGGGGGTTCGCACCACAAAGGACAGCGACGCCCTCGTCTACCGGATCGAGCGTTCGGCCGGGAACTCGCTGCGGGTCCTGGTCGGGTTCACCAGCCGGCAGGCGCGCGACGACGCCCCGGTGTTCTTCCGCGAGCCGTGCATCAAGTGGCGGCTCGTCCTGCCGATGGTCATGGAGAACAAGGCCCTGAAGATCGCCGCCGCGGTCGACGGCGGGCCCCCGCCCGAACACGAAAAGTGCTGAACTGAAGATGGGGCCCGGCCTAAGCCGGGCCCCTTCTTCAGTTCCGGAAAGC
>NZ_JBHVXZ010000019.1:0-110906 GCF_042881395.1 Amycolatopsis sp. NPDC058278
GCTACTACACCTCCGGCCTGCCAGGTGGGCCGGTCATCCTGGTACCGACCGTCGCGTTGTTCGTGCCACGGCGACGGCTCGCCCGTGCCGAAGTCCGCGAGCGCCTCGCCCACGTCCGGCAGGAAGGACGTCACGTAGACGAGCCGGTGGATCGCGGGGTGGCCGCCGACTGTGGTGATCACCATGCCGCCGTAGGAGTGTCCGACGAGCAGCGCGGGCTCGTCGGAGGCGTCGAGCAGGTCGCGGACGGCTTCGGCGTCGGCGTGCAGGTCGCCGCGCGGCTCGCTCTCGCAGCTGGGCAGCACCGCCGCTGAGCTGCGCAGACCGTGCCGGGCGAGTACGTCGGCCGTCGGTTGCCACCACCACGCGCCGTCGCGGACGAACGCGCCGTGGACGAAGAGAACCCGCATGGTCACAACTTGGCAGAACCCACCCGGATGAGTGACACAGTTCGCGGCGGGCGGACGGGGACTGGACAAACCGGAGGCCGAACACGAAGCTTTCGCGTGTTCTTCTGCGCCTGGCCGACTCGAGGTCTCAAACCGTGAATGCTGCTTGGGAAGCCGTCTCCCGCGTTGTCGACGAGCCGGCCTGGTACTGGGTGTACGACAAGCTGGCGTTCTGGCCGAGCACCTACGCGCACGCCTGGCCGGGGTTCCGGGAGCCGGCGCCGTCGCGGACGTGGGACCTTTCGCCGGGGAACCTGGACCGCGCTTCGGCGGAGTTCCGCCTCGGCCCGTACGCGGTCGAGGAGCACCAGGTCGCCACGATCGCGCTGGCCGCGTTCCGCGAGGTCTGCGGTCCGGACGACTGGATGTGGGCGCTGCACTGGCAGCACCAGTCCTACCGCGTCCGCCCGCACCTGATGTCCGGGAGCGCCCGGTGGCCGGTGCCGGTGTTCCCGCGGGCGGACTACCACCTGTTCCTGGCGGCGGACTTCTCGTACGGCACGCTCGGGCACCCGTGGGAGCGGACGTTGTGCGTGTTCGGTGAGAAGCTGGTGCCGGCGTTCGAGCGCCTGGGCGAAGGCGTGCTGTCGAACGTGCTGCGCCGTGACGGGAAGCCGTCCGCGCTGGCCCGCTGAGCCGCCGGTTGATCTCTTGCTACGGTTCTGCAGGTGTTCGAATATCACGGCTGGGTGACCATCCAGGCGACCGCGAGCGGCGATGACGACGCGGCGCTCCTGGAACGCCTGGTCGACCGCGTGCACCGCGCAATCCGCGACGCGGGTGACTTCGACCTGGTCGACCTCCGGTGGAGCGCGGGGATGCCCATGCTCCACTTCGGCGGTTTCGACAAGCACGGCGGCCCGATCGCCCCCGAACTCCTCGAATTGTTCACCCGCACGGGCGAATTGGCCCCGGGCTCGTACGGCCTCTTGCACACCTGGGACGACCAGGACACGGAGAACGACAACAACTTCCGCGTCTACCGAATGGCCCGAGGCCAGGTAACAGAGCGCGAAGACACACACCTGACCCCAGTGGCCCCGACAATCCTCGACACCTACGAGCTCTGACTTCCGCTCACCGTGGGCCTCAACCCAAGCCCGAAGTCTGATTCGGGCAGAAGCCGGGGAACTCCCCAAAGTCTGGCCAGACCAGGGCGGGGAACCCTCCGAAGGTCTGGCGAAGGCACCGTGGGGGTCCGGGGGGCTCGGCCCCCCGGGTGAAATGGCGAAAGGGCTGTATCGGCGCTTTTTGCCGATACAGCCCTTTTACCCGCGAGCGGATGACGGGATTCGAACCCGCGACCCTCACCTTGGCAAGGTGATGCGCTACCAGCTGCGCTACATCCGCGTTGCCTTGCTGATGGGAAGAACTCTATACCCACCCCTGAGGGGTCCGGTCACCGGGTCCCCCCCCCGTGCCCGGACCGGTGCTTCGGTGTCACAGCTGGCGTACAAGGGGTGACGACGGCTGATTCCCTCCGTATGGTGTCTCCATTCGACCGAATGGGGAGACCTTCGGGGAGGAGGTGCCGGGCCGGATGACCGAGCTGGGCACGGTGCCGCCACCAGCGGCCTCGGAATCCGACGAGCAGGCACTGCTGCAACGGCTCCGCAACGGCGAGGACGCCGCGTTCGGGGAGCTGTTCGAGCTGCACGCCGCCGCGGTCCGCCGGCTCGCGCAGAGCCTGGCGTCCGATCGGTCCGAGGCCGAGGACATCACCGCGGAGACGTTCTTCCGCGTGTTGCAGGCTCTCCGCCGGGGCGCCGGTCCCCGTGACTACGTCCGCGCTTACCTGCTGACCGTCGCCCGCCGGGTGTCGTGGGAGTGGCACGGTGCGCGCCGGGACGTCCCGGTGTCCGACGACGAACTGACTTTCCGCGCCGGGGCGGGTGCGGACACGCACGCCCGCACGGCCGAGCACACGTTGATCACGACGGCGTTCACGAGCTTGCCGGAGCGGTGGCGGACGGTGTTGTGGCAGACCGAGGTCGAGGGTGAGCAGCCCGCGATGGTCGCTCCGCACTTCGGGTTGAGCGCGAACGCCACCGCGGCGCTGGCCCGCCGGGCCCGGCAGGGGCTGCGGGCGGCGTACCTGCAGGCCCACCTTTCGGTGAACCGGGGACCGGATTCGTGCCGGGCGGTGGTCGAGAAGCTCGGCGGGTTCACCGCGGGCAGCGTCACCGGCGCCGAGGCGGAGCGGATCAAGGCGCACCTGCACGGCTGCCCGTCGTGCCGGGCGACGCAGGATGAGCTGCGTGATGTCTGCTCGTCGCTGCGGGCGCACGCCGGGGTGCTGGTGCTGCTGGTGCCGGCTGCCGCGTCGCTGGGCGGCGGTGGGGTGCTGGCCGGGCTGGGCGCGACGGTCAAGGGCGTCCTGGTCGGCTCGAAGGTGAAGATCGGGCTGGCGTTGGCGTCGACCGCCGCGGTGGGTGCCGTGGGTGTCGCGGCCGGGCCGGTGCTGTTCGGGTCCGGGCCGGTGCAGGACGTCGGGTTGCCCGGCGGGGCGCCCGAGCTCGTCGTGGTGCCGCCGTCCGAAACGCACCACCAGCCGCCTCCGCAGGCGCCGCCGGAGCCGCGGATCGGCATCGGCGTGCTCAACGGCCGTGGCAGCGGGGGCGCGGTGCCGGCCCCGGCGCGGGACGGGGAGCGGCAGGTCGCCGCGAACGAGGTGCCCGAACTGCCGGTCGCCGGGGACGTCCCGGTCGCGGCTGTGGGCAGCGGCGGTGCCGGCGATCAGCCTGTCCCGCGCGAAGACCTCCCCTCCACGACTTTCGTCGCGTCCGACCACCCGGCGTCGTCGCCGCGGCTGGACTCGTCGAGGCCCGTGATGACGATGACGACCGACTCCGCCGACGCGCCCGTGCCGGAGGACGCCGACGCGCCCGAGCTGTCGCCGACCGGCCGGCCCGGCAAGCCGGTTCCGTCGTCGGACCAGCCCACCGACCAGCCGGAGAAGCCGGCGCCGAAGGACGACGAGGCCGGCGATCCGGGAACATCGACGGACACCTCGGCGACGGACACCCCGACGGAGCCGTCGACAGAGCCATCGACAGAGCCGTCGACAACGGTGACGCCGACTTCGGGGAAGCCGTGCCCGAGCAGCGCGCCGGCCGTCACCGGGTCGGGCGAACCGGCGGACCCGGCTCCGGCCGCCCCGCCGGGTTCTTGATCAGCGGTGATCGGTTCCGGCGGGTGAGTTGTCCGGTTCATCCCTCGCGCGGGTGAGCCCGGGCACGGTACCGTTGAGGCGCTCACCCTGCGGGCGCCCCGGGAGGCAACTGAATGAACCGGCTGGTACGCGGCGAAGACGGCCGCGACTGGGTGGTCCGTGCCCAGATGGAATGGCGCGCACCGGCGACGGCCGACGACTTCGAGCACGACGTCGCGGGCAGTTACGGACCCGGGATCGCGATGGTCGTCGTCACCACGCTGCTCGCCGTGATCCTCGTCGTGTGGACGCCTGACCAGGTCAACATCCCCGCGTGGGTGCTGCTGGCGCTGCTGCTCGTGGTGTTGTTCTTCCCGCTGCGGTGGATCCTGCGCCGTCCGTGGACCGTGGTCGCGGAGACCGAAGGTGACGTGACCGGCGACCGGCCGTCCGAGCGCTGGGTCGGCACCATCCGCGGCATGTTCACCGTGCAGGGCGAGGTCAAGAAGATCTCCAAGACCATCCAGCGGCATTCGCTGCCGGACTTCGACGGGCCCCTTCACCCGGTCGAGTAGGACACTGGTGCCATGCCCGAGTTACCCGAGGTCGAAGCACTGGCTCACCACCTGCGCGAGAACGCCGTGGGCCGGACGATCTTCCGCATCGATGTCGCATCGCTGAGCGTCCTTAAGACGGCGACACCGCCGTGGACCGAGCTGCACGGCCGCGAGATCACCGGCGCGACCCGGCACGGCAAGCACCTCGACGTCGTGGCCGGTGACCTGCACCTGGTCGTCCACCTGGCCCGCGCGGGCTGGCTGCGCTGGTCCGACGGCCTCGCCGCGGCACCGCTGAAGCCGGGGAAGGGCCCGATCTCGCTGCGGGTGCACCTCGAGTCGGCCACCGGGCCGGGCTTCGACCTCACCGAAGCGGGCACGAAGAAGGGCTTGGCGGTGTGGGTCGTCAAGGATCCGCAGGAGATCGCGAGCGTGGCGCGGCTGGGTCCGGACGCGCTCGCCGTCGACGCCGCCCAGCTGCGTGAGCTCTTCGCCGGGAAGAACACCCGGCTGAAGTGGGCGCTCACCGACCAGTCGCTCCTCGCCGGGATCGGCAACGCCTACTCCGACGAGATCATGCACCGCGCGAAGCTCTCGCCGTACGCCACGATCGGCAAGCTCGGCGAAGGCGCGCTGGAAACCTTGGCCGAGGCGATCCACGAGATCGAGTCCGACGCCGTCGAGCGGTCGGTGGGGCAGAAGGCGGCCCGGCTGAAGGGGGAGAAGCGGTCGGGCCTGCGGGTCCACGCGCGGACCGGGCTGCCGTGCCCCGTCTGCGGCGACACGATCCGCGAAATATCTTTCGCCGACAAGTCGTTCCAGTACTGCCCGACCTGCCAGACCGGCGGCAAGCCGCTCGCCGACCGGCGGATGTCCCGGCTGCTGAAGTAGCGGCTTCCGGACGCTCGGTAGGGTCTCCTCTACCCTCGGTCATCGCAGTTGGACAGAAAGTGGGATCAGGTCTTGCACCCGGTCGGTCGAGCGCAGAGCATGGACGCCGTGTCCGGGTTCCCGCTTGCGCAGATCGTCCCGTGGGGTCTTGTGGTGCTGCTCGTCGCCGCGGTGATCGTGCTGCTGGTGAAACAGCGCCGGCCGGCCAGCGTGGTGGAGGACGCCATGCTGCAGGCCGTGCACCGGATGTCGAAGGCGGCGCCGAACCTGCGCGCCGGCCTGGACGAGGACGCCGCCGACAAGATCACCACGCAGCTGCTGCAGATGCTCGACTGCGTCGCCGTGGGCATCACCGACAGCGAAGGCACGCTGCTGTCCTGGGACGGCGAGGCGAACGAGCACTACGTCGACCTGGTCGAGGCGATCGGGGCGGCGATCCGCAAGCACCGCCGCGAGGTCGTGGCGCACGACCGGATGCCGTGCAACCACCGCGGCACCTGCCGGATGAAGACCGCGGTCATCGTGCCGCTGCTGGTGGAGGGCGAGACCGAGGCGGCGCTGATCGTCGTCGGCCGCACCCGCGGGCGGCTGGTGCAGATGGCCGACGCCGTCGCCCAGTTCGTCTGCACCCAGTTCGAGCTGTCCCGGCTGGACGAGTCGAAGCAGCAGCTCCAGCAGGCCGAGATCAAGGCACTGCGCGCGCAGATCTCCCCGCACTTCGTCTACAACGCGCTCAACACGATCTCCGCGCTGATCCGCACGGACCCCGAAGAGGCGCGAGAGCTGCTTCAGGACTTCGCCGACTTCACGCGCTACTCGTTCCGGACGTCGGGCATGTTCACCTCGCTCGCCGAGGAGCTGCGCAACATCGACCGCTACCTGACGATCGAGAACGCCCGCTTCGGCGGCCGGCTCGAGGTGCGGATGAAGATCGCGCCCGAGGTGCTCAGCGTCGTCGTGCCGTTCCTGATCATCCAGCCGTTGGTGGAGAACGCGGTCAAGCACGGCCTCGCGAGCAAGCCGAGTGGCGGCTGCGTCACGGTGATCGCGCAGGACTACGGCACCGAAGCGCTGATCAGCGTCGAGGACGACGGCATCGGCATGGACCCGCGGCGGCTGAAGGACGTCAAGAACGCGCACAGCACCGGCGCGCACGTCGGGCTCGGCAACATCAGCCAGCGCATGCAGCAGGTCTTCGGCAGCGACTACGCGGTGATGGTCGAGACCGCGCCCGGTGCCGGCATGAAGGTGACGCTGCGGGTGCCGAAGTTCGTCCCGGGCGTCCGGCCGAACATGCCGGACTACAGCTCCGAGACCGACAGCGGCGAGGCCGACGTCCCGGCCCAGGGCGGTCCGACCCAGCTGAACGGCGCCGAGGTGAACGGCGTCAACGGCACGCGCTCCGGCATCCTCCCCATGGGCTGAGTCCGGCTAGCCTGGCTTCATGAGCGTTACGGACAAACTGGCTTCGCGGATCCCGGTGCTCGCCGACCGGGTCGAGCGCAAGGACGTCGTGGCCGTGGTGAAGCTGCACGGCGTGATCACGCCGTCGCCGTCGCCGCTGGCCAGGGGCGCGATCAATCTCGCCGCCGTGGAATCGGCGCTGACCAGGGCGTTCGGGCACGATCGGCTCAAGGCGGTCGCGTTGCTGGTGAACTCGCCGGGTGGCGCGCCGACGCAGTCGGGGCTGGTCGCCGAGCGGATCCGGCAGCTGGCCGACGAGAAGAACGTGCCCGTGCTGGCGTTCTGCGAGGACGTCGCCGCGTCGGGCGGGTACTGGCTGGCCTGCGCCGCCGACGAGATCTACGCGCACCGGACGTCGATGGTCGGCTCGATCGGCGTGATCAGCGGCGGCTTCGGGTTCACCGGCCTGCTGGAGCGCTTCGGCATCGAGCGCCGGCTGCACACGGCGGGCGCGAACAAGTCGCGGCTGGACCCGTTCTCGCCGGAGAAGCCCGAAGACGTCGAGTGGCTGAAGAAGATGCACACCCAGCTCCACGAGCTGTTCGTGAACTGGGTGAAGGAGCGCCGCGGCGACCGGCTGACCGACTCGGAGGACCTGTTCACCGGCGACGTCTGGCTCGGCGCGAAGGCGCTCGAGCTCGGTCTGATCGACGGCCTCGGCAGCCTCCGGCAGATCGTCACCGAGCGCTACCCGGCCGCGGAGATCTCGGTGGCCGAGCCGAAGAGGCCGCTGCTCGCGCGTCTCGGCATCGGCGCACCGGCAGCGGCCTCGGCGGTGCTGGACGCGGTGACGCAGAAGGCGGCCTGGTCGCGCTTCGGTCTCTGACGCCGATGTCCGGTTAGGGTACTTCCGGGCAGACTTTGTGACCTGGATCACTCTTCCCCTGTAACGCCTCTGGAACCGGGGGTGGCTGTCGGGTTTCCTCGTCAACGGGCTTTGTTGCGAACGGCAACAAATCCGGACGACAAGGAGGTCGTACCCGATGCCCCACCTCCGGTTCACCATCGGCGCCGTGCTCGGCGCCGCGTTGATCGCCATCCCGCTGACCATCCCCGCCGCCGCGTCCATCCCGCCGCCCGAGTCGGGCTGGACCACGGTGTTCGCCGACGACTTCACCGGCGGCGCCGGCTCGCTCCCCTCGAGCGCGAACTGGATCGTCGACACCGGCCACAGCTACCCCGGCGGCCCCGCCAACTGGGGGACCGGGGAGATCCAGAACTACACCGCGAGCACCAGCAACCTCTCGCAAGACGGCAGCGGCAACCTGCGCATCACGCCGTTGCGCGACGGCGCGGGCAACTGGACGTCGGCGCGGATCGAGACCCAGCGCGCCGACTTCAAGCCCCCGGCGGGCGGCGTCATGCGGATCGAAAGCCGGATCCAGATGCCGAACGTCACCGGAGCGGCCGCGCTCGGCTACTGGCCCGCGTTCTGGGCGCTCGGTGGCCCCTACCGCGGCAACTGGTGGAACTGGCCCGCCATCGGCGAGTTCGACATCATGGAGAACGTCAACGGGATCAACTCCGTCTGGGGCGTCCTGCACTGCGGCGTCAACCCGGGCGGCCCGTGCAACGAGACCACCGGCCTGCCGAACAACCGGGCGTGCCCCGGCAGCAGCTGCCAGTCGGCCTTCCACACCTACCGCTTCGAATGGGACGCGAGCAGCAGCCCGCAGGTGCTCCGCTGGTTCGTCGACGGGCAGCAGTTCCACTCGGTGAGCCAGAACCAGCTCGACGCGACGACCTGGGCGAACATGACCACCCACCAGGGCTACTTCGTGCTGCTGAACCTCGCGATCGGCGGCGCGTTCCCCAACAACAACTCCGGCACCACCACGCCGGGACCGGGGATCGTGCCGGGGCACCCGATGGTCGTCGACTACGTCACGGTCACCACGCGCGGCGGCGGTGGCGGCACGACGACCCCGCCCACCACGACCACGCCGCCGTCCGGTGGCGGCAGCGCCTACAGCACCATCCAGGCGGAGTCGTACAGCCAGCAGTCCGGTCTGATCACGGAGGCCACCACGGACACCGGCGGCGGCCAGAACATCGCTGCGGTGGCCAACGGCGACTGGGCGTTGTACCCGAACGTCGACTTCGGCGGCAGCGCGGCCACGAACTTCCAGGCGCGCGTGGCGTCCGGAGCCGCGGGCGGGGTCAGCGGGCTGGTCGAGGTGCGGCTGGACAGCCGGTCCAACGCGCCCGTCGGCAGCTTCGCGGTGGGGAACACCGGTGGCTGGCAGAGCTGGCGGACCGTCCCGGCGAACATCAGCGGGGTGACCGGCGTCCACAACGTGTACGTCACCTTCACCAGCGGCCAGCCGGCCGACTTCGTGAACCTGAACTGGTTCACCTTCGTGCATTGAAAGCAGGGGGCCCGCGGCTTCGGCCGCGGGTTCCCCACTTCAGGCGGACGGGGGCTGGACATTGCACTCGGCAATGGGCAGGATGCGTTTCACTGTGAGTGCTCACGATGACACCCGGAAGCTCGTGGTCCTGGCTGTGGACGACGAGCCGAACGGTCTTGACGAACTCGTCCACTGCCTGCGCAACAGCCCGCACGTGGCGAAGGTGTTCCCGGCGATCGACGCCTCCGAGGCGCTGCGGTTGCTGTCCACCGACGACCCGCGGTTGCGCGAGCGCAAGGACCGCGGCCTGCCGATCGTCGACGCCGTCTTCGCGGACATCGACATGCCCGGGCTGTCGGGGATGGAGATGTCGCGCGTGTTCGCCGCGCTGCGGCCCTCGCCCGCGCTGGTGTTCGTCACCGGGCACGCCGAAGAAGCCGTCAACGCCTTCGACCTCGGCGCCCTCGACTACGTGCTCAAGCCGTACCAGCAGGACCGCCTCGACCGTGCGATCTCGCGCGTGCTGGACAAGCTGGCCGCCGCCGCGGCGCCCCCGCCCGGCGCGCTGGGCGGCGAGCCGGTCAAGAACGACGACGAGGTCATCCCGGTCGAACTGGCCGGCACCACCAAGCTCATCCCGCGCTCCTCGGTCCGCTGGGTCGAGGCGCAGGGCGACTACGCGCGGCTGTTCACCACCGAAGGCAGCCACCTCGTGCGCATCCCGCTGGCCCAGCTCGAAGAGCGCTGGGAGAAGGCCGGGTTCGTCCGCATCCACCGGTCGTTCCTGGTCGCCCTGCCGCTGATCACCGAGCTGCGCATGGGCCAGGGCGGCTACCAGGTCGTCATCGGCAACGAGGAGAAGGTGCTGCCGGTGAGCCGGCGGCACACTCGCGCGCTGAAGGACCGGCTGGTCGGTTCGGGCCGGAACGGCTGAGCCGGGGCCGGCCGTGACCGACGACTTCTACGAGCGCCGCTCGAACGGCGTCCGCGAACCGGATCCGACCCTCGGCAGGCGTGGCCGGCACCGGCCGCTGCAGCAGCCTGCCGACCGGGCCGTCGTCGAGTCCCTGCCGCCGGCGCCGGAGGACGAGCCGCCGCCGAAGCCGGAACACCACGCGAAACCCAAGCGGGAGCGCGTGATCCTCGCCGACCCGCGCCGCGGCGCCGGGACCCTGCGCGCCCGGGTCGAGCTGGAGGAGCAGACCAGCTGGGGGAAGCTGCTCGTCCGCGACCACCTGGTGAAGGTGCAGCTGCGGACGGCGTTGCTGCTCGCACTGCTCGTCGTCGGCGTCTTCGGCTCGCTGCCCGTGCTGTTCTACCTGGTGCCCGGGTTCTCCCGGGCCAGCCTGCTCGGCATCCCGGTGGCCTGGCTGATTCTCGGCGTGCTGCCGTTCCCATTCCTGTTCGGCGTCGGGATCTGGTACAACCGGCTCGCCGAACGCAACGAACGCGCGTTCGTGGACATGATCGAAAACTAGTTTCGCACTCACTCGTGCGAGGATTCCTCCCGTGCAGTTGAACCCGTGGGCCTTGACCGGCATCGTGCTGGTCGCCGTGGTGACGCCCTACCTCGGTCACCGCTCCTCGCGGTCGGCGACGAGCACGCACGACTTCCTGGTCGCGCGGCGCACCGTGCGGTCCCGCCGCAACGCGGCCGCGATCTCCGGCGAATACCTGTCCGCCGCCTCGTTCCTCGGCATCGCCGGGATCGTGCTCAAGGACGGCGCCGACGCGCTGTGGTTCCCGATCGGGTTCACCGCGGGGTACCTCGCGCTGATGCTGTTCGTGGCGGCGCCGCTGCGCCGGTCCGGGGCCTACACGCTGCCCGACTTCGTCGAAATGCGGCTCGGCTCGCAGGGGCTGCGCCGGTTCTCCACGGCGTTCGTCGTGTTCATCGGGATCCTGTACATGGTCCCGCAGCTGCAGGGCGCCGGTCTGACCCTGGCGACGATCCTGCCGGTGCCGGTGTGGGCCGGGGCGGTCGCGGTGATGATCGTGGTGACCTTCAACGTGATCTCCGGCGGGATGCGCGCGATCACCGTGGTCCAGGCGTTCCAGTACTGGCTCAAGCTGTTCGCGATCTCGGTGCCCGCGTTCGTGCTGTGCATGGTCTTCTTCACCAGCGGCGGCCCGGACGGGTTCCGGCCGCTCGGCTCGCCCGCGCCGCCGGTCTTCGTCAGCGACACCACGGTGGACGTGCAGACCGACGTCACCCTGCACGTCACGTCGGACACCTACCTCTACGCCTACGGCCGCACCGACAACGGCCCCGCGGCCGGGCCGACGCGCTGGACACCGTTGGCGCCGCACACGGTTGCCGAAGGCACCAAGCTGAAGTTCGTGGCCGGCACGCCGGTCCCGGTGGTCAGCGACTCCGTCGCCGACAACGCGGACTGGCTGCACCCGGCGTCGGGCAGCCTCACCGACCTGCTCCAGACGTACTCGCTGATGTTCGCGACGTTCCTCGGCACGATGGGCCTGCCGCACGTGCTGGTCCGCTTCTACACCAACCCCGACGGCAAGGCCGCGCGCCGCACGACCGTGCACGTGCTGCTGCTGCTGGGGCTGTTCTACCTCTTCCCGACGCTGCTGGGCGCGCTGTCGCGGATGTACGTTCCCGAGCTGCTGGTGACCGGCAAGACGGACGCGGCGATCCTGCAGCTGCCGTCCGCGATCCTGCCCGGGATCGGCGGCCAGATCCTCGGCGCGGTCACCGCGGCCGGCGCCTTCTCCGCCTTCCTGTCCAGCACGTCCGGGCTGCTGGTGAGTGTCGCCGGGGTCGTGTCGACCGACGTGCTGCCCGGCCGGGTGCGGGACTTCCGCGTGGCGGCCGGGCTGGTCGCGCTGTTCCCGATCGCGCTGGCGGTCGCGCTGCGGCCGGAAGACATCTCGCTGTCGATCGGGCTGACGTTCGCGCTCGCCGCGTCGACGTTCAGCCCGCTGCTCGTGCTGGGCATCTGGTGGCGCAAGCTGTCCTGGCCGGGCGCGCTGGCCGGGATGTTCGTCGGCGGCGGCCTGGTGCTGACCGCACTGGTGATCAACGTCGTGAGCGGCTACACCGGCGGCTGGGCGCCCTGGTTCGTCAACCAGCCCGCGCTGATCACCGTCCCGGCCTCCTTCGTGACGACGTACCTGGTCAGCCGCGTGACCGGCTACGGCCGTCCGGAGCACGTCCACGACATCATGCTGCGGCTGCACGCGCCGGACCCGCTCGGCTTCATGCGGGACAGGGCGGTCGCGCGGTTCGGCCAGGCCGAGGAGAAGACCCGCGTCGCCGGCCGCGGCCGGCACCGCAAGTGATGCGCTGACCTCACGCGCGGGCAACGCCTCCGCATGGCAGCATGGAGACCGTGGTGAGCCCTGCTGAACTGCCGACCGCCGAGGTCCGCGACCTGCCCCAGGACGGCCTCGTGCTGCTCGACGTCCGCGAAGACGACGAGTGGGCCGCCGGGCACGCGCCCGGCGCGGTGCACATCCCGATGGGGGAGCTGCCCGCCCGCGTCGGCGAGCTGGCCGATCTGCCCGAAGACCAGCCGATCCACGTGATCTGCCGCAGCGGCGGCCGGTCCGCGCGGGCGGCCGCGTGGCTCAACCAGAGCGGCTGGGACGCGGTGAACGTGGCCGGCGGCATGGGCGCGTGGCAGCGCGAAGGCCGTCCGATGGTGGGCGAGCACCCCGGCATCGAACCCGAAGTGATCTAGCCTTGCACCCGGGGCAGCCTCCCGCCGGGCAGCCGTACCCGCCCGGGTACTGGCCGCGCCAGGCGCCGCCGCCGACGGCCCAGCAGCTGCAGGGCCGGACGCTGGCCGCCCAGCCGGAGCCGTACCCCTACCACCGCCGTCCGGTGCACCGGCCGAAGCTGCGCTGGGTGGCCACCCCGCCGCCCGGCGCGTGGCCGCGCCGCCGCGCCGTGGCGCCCGAGCCGTACCTCGGCCCGCCGTCGTACCCGGTGCCGCCGCGCTGGGGGTTCCCGAACCTGGTCTGGCGCCGCCCCACGTCGGTGCCCGGCACGGTGTCCGACGAGATCCGCCCGATCGACCGGGTGCCGGTGCTCAGCCGCAGCGTGGTCGTCGTCCTCTTCGCGTACGCGGTGCTCGCCGTGGCCGCGGCGAGCGCGGAGGTCTGGCGGTACGTGCTGTTGGTCCAGGGGCGCGAATCCGCGCTGTCCCGCTCGGTGGTGGCGTTCTCCGACGGTTTCGTGCTCACCGCGGGCCTGCTCGCCTCGATCCTCGCGCTGCTGCCCGCCGGGCTGACGCTCTGGTGGCTGCTGGTCGCGCGCCAGGCGGCGGCGGACGTGTCGGGTGACGACCCACCCCGGCCGGTGTGGCAGGTGCTGGTCGGCGTCCTCGTGCCGGTGGCGAACCTGCCGCTGGCGCTGTCGGTCGTCGGCGAACTCGAGCACGCGGTGCTGGGCCGCTCGCGGGCCGCCCGGCCGAAGCCGTCGCGTCAGGTGCTCGGGTGGTGGGGCGCCTGGCTGCTCAACTGGGTCCTGCTGGGGGTGTCGATCTTCTGGCGCTTCCGCGACGACGTGCAGTCGATGGCCGACAGCGTCGTCCTGGTCGCGGTGACCGACCTTTCCGCGGCCGCGCTGGCCGTGATGACGGCCCTGGTGGTGCGGCGGTTCTCCGCGCTGCTGGCGCCGTCGGACGCCCTGGCCGTGCGCGAGATGCGCGTGCTGAAGGTTCGGGGTGCCCCTGAGCCGGAGCTGCGGGCTTCGCGGCCGGCCGGCGCCGTGCGCTAGTAGCGGCCGTAGGCCGGTTCCAGCTGGTCGAAAGCCTGTTCCGCGATCGGCCAGAGCTCGTCGACGATCGTTTTTTCGTTCTCGAGGGTCCGGTCGAAGACCTCCTGGAAGAGCACGCGCAGAACCGTCGCCAGGTGGGCGGCGGCGAGCGTGGGGTTGAGGTCTTCCTCGGGGTGGCGGCGGATGAGGAGGTCGACGAGCGCCGTCTCGCGCTCGCGGTGCATCTCGTGCAGCGCGTTCGTCAGGACCGGGCTTTCGTTGATCATCCGCACGAAGCCGGGCCCGGAGAAGCCGACCAGCGCGTGTTCGGCGCCCAGCGCTTCGAAGTAGAGCTCGCGCGTGTCGTGGAAGACGCTGTCGCGGATCAGGGCGGCGGGCCAGGAGGTGAAGTCTTCCCGGATGTCGAAGACCAGGTCTTCCTTGCGCGGGAAGTGGTTCGTCACGGTCATCTTGGCGACCTGCGCCTCGGCGGCGATGTCCGCGATCGTCACGTCCTCGAAGCCGTTGCGGATGAACAGCCGCGTGGCCACGTCGGAGATGGTCTTCCTGGTCTCGTGCTTCTTCCGGTCGCGGAGGCCCTCACTCATGGCGTCACTCTACTGGGTCGGACCCAAGATTGTGCTTGACCCAGTGACTGGGTCGGACCTAATCTGAGGTTCGACCTAATCAACTGGGGGTGAGCATGACGACGGCAGTCCGGCCGGATGCGGCGCTGTGGCGGCTCGGCGGTGTGCTGATCATGGGCGCGGTGCTGTCGATCCTCGACGCGACGATCGTGACCGTCGGGATCGGCTCGATCGCTGCTGACCTGGACAGCCCGCTGACCACGGTGCAGTGGGTGGCGAGCGCGTACCTGCTCGCGGCCTCGGCGGCCATCCCGCTGTCGGGCTGGCTGACCGACCGGTTCGGTGGCCGCGCGGTCTGGCTGGCGGCGGTGGCGATCTTCACCGCGGGCACGCTGCTGTGCGGCTTCGCCTGGTCGGCGCCGGCGTTGATCGCGTTCCGGGTGCTGCACGGCCTGGGCGGCGGGCTGATGCAGCCGGTCGGGCAGGCGGTGTTCGCGCAGGCGGCGGGTCCGGCGCTGGGCCGGATGATCGGCGTGATCACCCTGCCGGCCACGGTGGCCCCGGTGCTGGGCCCGATGCTCGGCGGTGCGCTGGTGGCGGGCTTGGGGTGGCGCTGGATGTTCTTCGGCATCGTCCCGCTGGGCGTCGCGACGTTCCTTTGCGCGCGGCGGCTCCTGCCGGCTCCGGCGCCGGGCGGCGCGCCTGCTGCTCTGGACGTCCGGGGGCTCGCGTTGCTCTCGCCCGGGCTCGGCGCGTTCGTCTACGGCCTGGCCGAAGGCGTGGTCGTTGCCTGGGTGGCCGGGGCCGTGCTGCTGCTGGCGTACGGCGTCCACGCGTCGCGGACGGCGTCGCCGGTGCTCGAGCTGGCGCTGTTCCGGAACAAGGGGTTCGCGGTCGCGAGCGCGAGCACGTTCCTGCTGGGAGCGTCGCTGTACAGCTCGATGCTGCTGCTTCCGCTGTACTACGAGCAGGTCGAGCACGCGAGCGCGTTGCGGGCCGGGCTGCTGCTGGCGCCCCAGGCACTCGGCTCGGCGGCGGTCATGCTGGCGAGCGGCCGGCTCCTGGCCCGCTTCGGGCCGCGGCGCATGATGCTGGCCGGGATCGCGCTGTCCCTGCTGGGCACGATCGCGTTCACCCGGCTCGGCTCGGCACCCGGCGGTGCCCTGCTGACGCTCTCCCTCCTGATCCGCGGCGCCGGGTTGGGCGCGGCAACGGCCCCCGGCATGACGACGCTGTACGGCTCGCTGGAGCGGTCCCGCATCCCCCGGGCGGCGAGCGCGTTCAACGTGGTCAACCGGATCGGCGGCTCGTTGGGCACCGCCCTGCTGGCCGCGATCCTCCACAGTGAACTCACGGCCGCACCGGCCCCGGCGGCGTTCGGCACCACGTTCACGTGGGCGCTGGCGCTCTCGGCGCTGACTTTGATCCCCGCACTTTTCTTCCCCCAGAGGAGCACCCGGTGACTTTCCGCCTGTTGAGCGTCCACGCCCACCCGGACGACGAGTCCAGCAAGGGCGCGGCCACCCTGGCGCGCTACGCGGCCGAAGGTGTCGACGTCCTGGTCGCCACCTGCACGGGCGGCGAACGCGGCGACGTCCTGAACCCGGCTCTCGACACGGCCGAGACGTGGGCGAACCTCCCGGCGATCCGCCGTCGCGAAATGGCCGCGGCCGCCGAGATCCTGGGCGTCCGCCAGCGTTTCCTCGGCCTGATCGACTCCGGCCTCCCCGCCGAGGGCGAGCCCTTGCCCGAGGGTTGTTTCGCGGCCCTGCCACTCTCCGAAGCGGCGGCGCCGCTGGTGGCGCTGATCCGCGAGTTCCGCCCGCACGTGGTGATCACGTACGACGAAACAGGCGGCTACCCCCACCCGGACCACATCCGCACCCACGACGTGACGGTCGAGGCCTTCACCGCAGCCGCCGACCCCGCCCGCTATCCCGGCACGGGCGAGCCGTGGCAGCCGCAAAAGCTGTACTACCAAGCAACTCTGAGCCGCGCCTGGTTCCAGACGCTGCACGAGGCAACCCTCGCCGCCGGCCTGGAATCCTCAATGGCCGAAGTCCTGAGCGAACTCCCACCCGACAAATTCCCGGTAACCACAAAAATCCGCTGCGACGCCCACTTCACCACGCGCGACCGAGCCCTCCTGGCCCACGCCACCCAGGTAGACCCGGCTCACCCGTTTTTCGCCCACTCACGCGAAATCGAGCGCCAAGCCTGGCCCCACGAGGACTACCACCTGGCCCACCCCACCCCGGGCCCCCACCTCGAAGAAGACCTCTTCACCGGAGTAACCCCATGAACCCCCGTGTCGTCGCCCCAATCACGCGAGATGACTCCCCAGTCACGCGAGTTCCGCCTCCAGTCACGCGAGTCCCGCCTCCAATCACGCGAGATCCGCCCGGAATCACGCAAGACTGGTCCAGGTCCCGTCACACGGTGACCCGAAGCTCCTTCAACCCACGGATCACGAATTCCGGCCGCCGTGGCGGAGTGCCGGTCAGGCGCAACCCCGGCAGCTTCTCCGCCAGCGCGCTTAGCGCGGCGGCGATCTCCACCCGAGCGAGAGGAGCACCCACGCAGTAGTGAATCCCCAAGCCGAACCCGAGGTGGGCGTTCGGCGTCCGGCCGATGTCCAGGCGGTCCGGCTCGTCGAACACCTTCGGGTCGCGGGCCGCGGCGCCCAGGAGCGCGCCGATCTTCTCGCCGCGCGAAACGACATGTCCGCAGATCGACACGTCCTCGGTCGCGGTCCGCTCGAACAGCTGCAGGGGCGCGTCGAACCGGATCAGCTCCTCGACACACGAATCCAGAAGGGCAGGTGAGGCCAGCAGGCGCTCCCACTGGTCCCGGTGCGTGAGCAGCGCCGTGATGCCGTTGCCGAGCACGTTGACCGTCGCTTCGTGGCCGGCCATCAGCAGCAGCACCGCGGTGGCCACCAGCTCGTCCGGCGTCAGCTCGCTGCGGAGGAGGTCGCTGATGATGTCGTCGCCCGGGGCGTCCGCGCGGGGCGCGGCGACCGAGCGGACGTACTCGACGAACTCGGCCGCCGCCCGCTCGGCGGCGTCGCGTCCTTGCTCCGGCAGGTCGTACTCGTACATCTTCACGATGGCGTTGGACAGCTGGACCATCCGCGGTCCGTCGGTGCCGGGGACGCCCAACAGCTCGGCGATCACCGCGACCGGCAGCGGCTGGGCGAGGTGCTCGAGGAGGTCGGCACTGCCGTCGGCGGCGATCGCGGCTGCCAGGTCGTCGACCATGCGGGCGGCGAGCGTTGCGACCATCGGACGCAGCCGTTGCACGTGGCCGCGGCCGAAGGCGCCCGCGATCAGGCGACGCAGGCGGGTGTGCGCCGGCGGCTCGTTCTCCAGGAGCGAGTTGCGGTGCAGCAGGTTGAACGAGGCGAACCGCTCGAGCGGCTGGGCGTCCTGCCAGATCCGGCCGAGGCCGCGGTGGCGCAGCACCGCCGAGGACGCGGCGTGCGACACCGCGATGGCGAGGCCGAGCCCTTCGTGGAAGTGAACCTCGCCGCGTGAGCGGAGTGCGGCGAACGCCGGGTACGGGTTCTCGAGGAAGGTGGGATCGCGGGGGTCGAACACGTCGCGAGACTAACCCTTCGATAGCGTCTGAAGCCGAGCCAGAGGAGGCAGCAATGGGCAAGGGCGCGCGCAAGAAGGGTCCCAAGCAGGCATCGGACCGCAAGCCGAAGGTGCGCGACGTCTTCGTCGGCCAGCCGTTCGAAGGGCTGGCGGCGGAGCCCGAGCTGATCGCGCTGCGCGAGTTCGTGCCGTCCGCGACGGCCCAGCTCACCCTCGCCGACGGCGGTGACGTCACCCTCGGGACCGTCCTGCCCATGGCGGCGGCCGCGTTCGTCCGCTCGGACGGCCGGCGCTACCTCGGCCTGCAGGTGCAGACCCGCTCCTCCGACATCAGCCGGGACCTCGGCCGGTCGCTGAAGTGGCTGCTGGACGCCAAGGAGGGTGACGTCCTCGGCGTGCCGGACACCACCACCCCGCCGTCCGCCGACGAGCACGCGCGGCTCCAGGACCTGCTGACGCCCGGTGCCGAACTCGACGTCACGCTGCACCAGGACTTCGGCTGGTGGCTGCCGGAGGACGCGGACGCCACCGGTGACGTCGCCGTGTCGCTCGAGCGCGCGAACGCCGCGATCATGCCCACCGAACGGCTCGGCTCGGGTGCCTACTGGGTCCTCGCCGGCGAGAAGGCGCACCTGCGCTGGGTCCGGCCGGAGCCGGAGAACCTGCTGCTCCAGGCCCTCGCCCGGCTGTCCGCGGCCGGCGAGCTCGGCCTCGGCGAGGGCTCGCGCTACGCCGGCTCGTTCCGGGCGCACGGCCTGCTCGTCCCGGTCTGGGACCTCGACCCCGAGGCCCACGCCCGCGAATGGGCGGAGGCGAAGGACGCCCTCGGCGCCCGGCTCGAGACGGCGTTGAAGTCGCTCGACGACGAGCCGCTGAACGCGACCGAGCGCCGGGCGCGGGACGGCCTCATCGGCCGGCAGCTGACCCTGCGCTGACCCACCCTCGGCGGGCAGCTGCCCACCGCACGCGAGGAGCCGACCTGCCGTCGGTGGGTGCCGGACCGTCGGTACGTGCCGACGGTCTTCCACCTGCTCGATGAGCGTTCAACCAGGCATTATGTGGCGCACGAGACACCGCCGCCGGATCGCGGCGGTGGGACGATTCTCGGTGTGATACTCCACATCTGCGGGGCGGCCGAGTGGGCCGAAGTGGGCGAAGGCGGCGAGTACCGGCCGTCTTCACTGGGGGAAGTCGGGTTCGTCCACTGTTCCGACTTCGGCACGGCAAACCTGCCGGCCAACATCCGTTACCGGGGCCGCACGGACCTGGTGCTCCTCGAGATCGACCCGGCCAAGGTCGGGTCCCCGGTTCGCTGGGAAGACGGCGTTCCGCCGCACCCGGCGGGCATCTGGTTCCCGCACGTCTACGGCCCGATCCCGCACGCGGCGGTCGTCGGCGTGCACGAATTCCGCGAGTCCGAAGGCGGCGGTTTCCGGCTGCCCGACTCGCTCGCCCACCGCTGACGTGGGCAGATCATGGCCCGGCCGAGCGATCACGAACTCGGCCGGGAACGCGGGCAACCTGAGGGGGCTGTGATGCGTGTTGGGGAGGAAAGCGATCCGGCTTCCGGCTACCCGACCCCGATGGGAGGCGATACGGTGACCGCTGCGGCACCCGTCTTCACCGGGGGAGAAACCTGGGTGACCAGCGCAGGCCGAGGGAGGGCCGCGACGTTGCCTGGCGAGTTCGTCGACTTCGGCGACTTCGTGCAGGCCACCTTGCCGGGCTTGCTCCGGTACGGCCACGCGCTCACCGGCAACCCGCACGACGCGGCGGACCTGGTGCAGACCGTGCTGGAGAAGATCGGTTCGCGGTGGACCTACGTCCACGAAAAGACAGGCGACCCGCTGGCCTACGTCCGCCGGTCGATGGCGAACGCGCACGTGAGCCGCTGGCGCCGGACGCGCCGCGAGAACCTCGTCGCGGACCTGCCGGACACCAGCCCGCACGTGCCGGCCGACCCGTTCGAGCACGAGCCGCTGTGGCGTGCGTTACGAACGCTGCCGCCGAGACAACGGGCCGTGATGGTGCTGCGTTACTACGAAGGTCTCTCGGAAGCGGAGATCGCCGGGGTCCTCGGAATCACCCAGGGCACCGTCAAGAGCCAGGCCAGCAAGGCGATCGCGTCGCTGCGGATGAAGCTGAAGTCGGTCGACGGCGAAGGCGAAGGGAGTGGTGCGGGTTGAACATCTCCGAGGACGAACTGGAGCAGCGCCTGCGCGCGCTGTTCGCCGACGAGCGGCTGGACCTGCCTCCGCCGCCGCCGGACGCCGGCACGATCATCGTCACCGGTGCGCGGCGCCGTCGCCGTCGCCGCCACACAGTGCAGGCCGTGGTGGGGGTGGCGGCCGCGATGGTTGCCGTCGCCGGTGGGCTGACCATGATCCGGCTCCACACCGAGGACGGCACCGCGGTGATGTCCGCACCTCGCACCGGAGCCGACTCCAAGCCACCCGAGAACCTCACGCAGGGCCGGCCGCCGGAACCGTCGACGTCCGGCCCGACCGGAACGCAGAGCATCCAGGCTTCCGCACCGCCGGGAGTGACGACTTCGCCGCGGCCGACGCGGTCGTCGTCCGTCCCGTCGCCGTCCACGCTCGCCGCCGTGACCAGCGGACCGCTGCTCGCGGCCGACGGCTTCGGCAAGCTCAAGCTCGGCATGACCGAGGCCGACGTGGCCGACGTGGCCGTCACGCTCAGCGACGCGCAGGCCGGCGCGGGCTGCACCGTCTACAAGGCACAGGGCAGCGGGATTCCCGCGTCCGCGAGCGTCGTCATTTCCAAGGCGGCCGGGCTGGTCGTCGTCACCCCCGACGTGGCCGCGCACACCGCCGAGGGCATCGGCGCCGGGTCCACGAAGGACCAGATCCTCGCCGCCTACCCCGCGGCCAAGGAAGAAACCGGCGGCGTGGTCGCCCCGGCCGGGAAGGCCGCCGAATACCGCTTCCGGCTCGACCAGACCGGCGTCGTGCGGACGAGCCTGACGAGCGTCACCCAGGACTGCGCCGGCTGAGAGCCGGCCGCATGCAGAAACCCGGGCTGTCCACAGGGGGAGAGCCCGGGTTTCGTGCTAACGCGGTGTCAGAGCTTGCCGCCGGCCACCGGGGGCATCTGCGAGTCGGTGCCGCCGTTGTCGCCGACGGACTCGCGGGCCAGGTGGTTCTCGACCTCGAACAGGTTGCCGTTCGCGCGCTTGACGACGTTCAGCAGCGTGTTCATCTGCGAGATCTCTTCGACCTGCTCCTTGAGGAACCACTGCGTGAACTGCTCGCTGATGTAGTCCTCTTCGGCGCGCGCCGCCTTGGCCATCGCGGAGATGTCGGCGGCGACCTCCTTCTCCTGGGCGAGCGCGAGCTCGATGAGCTCGGTGACGCCGGAGAAGTCGTTGCGCACCTCCCCGGTTCCGGGGATCTCGACGTGGTGGTCGCGGTCGAGCATGTACTGCACGAGCGCCATCGCGTGGTTGCGCTCCTCGACGGACTGCTTGTAGAAGTGCTTCGCCAGCTGCGGAAGGTCCTCGGCGTCGAACCACACCGCGAGCGCGATGTACTGCTGGGACGCGTTGAACTCGTTGTGGATCTGCGCCTGCAGCAGTTCGTAGAACTTCGAGCGCGGCTCTTTCTTCTTGGTGAGGGCCATGACCACCACGATACGGCAGAATTCGATTTCCGACTACTTCTGGCTGGTGATCTTCCCCCTATTAGGGTTACCATTCCTAAAGAAGACTCACCTAATTTAAGTAAGCCTTCCCTAATGGCGTGCGCCGATTAGGGAAGGCTGCCATTACAGCGGATCGCGGCGGACCGGGCAGGACATGCACCGCGGGCCGCCCCGGCCGGAGCCGAGTTCGGAGCCGGCGATCGGCAGCACCTCGATGCCGGCCGCTTCCAGCCGCTCGTTCGTCTCGGCGTTGCGCTCGTAGCCGACGACCACGCCGGGCGCCAGCGCGAGGGTGTTGTTGCCGTCGTCCCACTGCTCGCGTTCGGCTGTCACGGGGTCGAGGCCGGTGTCGATCACGCGCAGCCGATCGATCTCCATCGCCTCGGCCGCGGCCACCAGGAACGGCGCCGGGCCGGCCACCTTCACCCCGCCGTCGCCGGTCGGGCGCAGCGTGAACGCCGTCAGCGAGTCGCGGGCGAGCGGGTACATCACCACCGCATCGGCGTCGACCATCGTGCACACCGTGTCCAGGTGCATCGTCGCGCGGGACTGCTCGATCGGCACCGCCAGCACGGTGTGCGCGATGCCGTCGGCGAACACCGACCGCGCCAGCGACTCCGCGCCGGCCGCCGTCGTCCGCTCGCCGACGCCGATGGCGAGCACGCCCGGCGCCAGCAGCATCACGTCGCCGCCTTCGATCGGCGCCGAATGGGCGCCGTACGCGCGGGCCGCGTGGCGGAACTGCGGGTGGTAGGCGTAGATCAGGTCGAGCACCGCGGTTTCGCGGCGGCGCGCGGGCATGGTGAGGGACGAAATCGCCACCCGGTCGGCGATCCACACCGACGAGTCGCGCGTGAACAGCAGGTTCGGCAGCGGATCGACGGCGAAGTCGTGCGGGTGGTTCATCATCCGCACCAGCGACGCGCCCTCCGCCGACGGCAGCTCCTCGAACGTCATGCCGGCCATCAGCACCTCGGCGAGGCCCGCCGCGTCGACGCTCGACAGGTGCGAACGCAGCGAGTCGGCCAGGTCGCCGCCGAGCCGCCGGTCGTCGACCGCCGCGTGCACGCCCGCCGCGTGCGCCCGATCGTCCTCCAGGGCCGTCCGGAGCGCGTCGGCCAGCAGCAGGACCTCGACGCCGCGGTTGCGCAGCACCTCGGCGAACGCGTCGTGCTCGGCCTGGGCCCGGTCGACCCACGGGATCGAGTCGAACAGGAGCTGGTCGTTGTTGCGGGGCGTCAGCCTTTTGAGCTCGTTGCCGGGCCGGTGCAGCAGCACCGCGCGCAGGGGTCCGACTTCGCTGTCCACCCGGGGAGGTGTCGTTTCGTCGATCACCCCCCGAGCCTAGTCAGGGAAGCCAGGAAACGTGCCCCTTGAGCAGCGAATACCCGACGAACGACACAAAATCGAACAACGTGTGCGCGGCGACCAGCGGCCACAGCCGGTTGGTCTTCTGCCACAGCCGCCCGAACACCAGCCCCATGATGAAGTTGCCGACGAACCCGCCGAACCCCTGGTACAGGTGGTACGACCCGCGCAGCACGGCGGCGCCGAACACGGCGTTGTTCTCGCGGACGCCGAGCTGCCGCAGCCGCGTCAGCAGGTAGCCGATGACCAGGACTTCTTCGGCGAAGGCGTTGCCGAACGCCGAGAGCGTCAGCGTGATCGGCCGCCACCACGTATCGCCCAAAGTGGACGGTTGCACCGCCAGGCTGAACCCGAGGTGGTAGGAGACGAAGTAGAGCGCCAGGCCGGGGATCCCGATGATCGCGGCGAGCACGATGGTCAGCAGCGTGTCGTAGCCCGCCGACCGGCGGTCCAGCCCCAGCCGGGTGATCTTGATGCCCGCGCGCCACAGCAGGTACAGCCCGAGCGCGCCCCAGCCGACCAGCTGCATCGCCGACAGCAGCTGCTTGAGCAGGTCGATCAGGCTCGCCGCGGCCTGCGGCACGTTCAGCTGGGTCTGCTGCTGGGCCAGCGGGACCGGCTGCAGCAGCGAGTCCACAAGGGACAGCAGGCTGCGCACCCCGGACAGGCCCAGCGTGATCCCGAAGACGATCAGCAGCTCGAGCTTGATCGCGCGGCGCTCGGCCGGGTCCTCGACCGTGGCGGGGAACTCGGGGCGGTCCGGCGCCAGCCACGATCGCGCGGTGAACGTCATGGACGCACGCTACCTTCGGGGTATGCCGAGGAGCATCGCCACCAACGAAACCGTCGACCGCGCCGCGCTGGTCGAGTTCCTGTCGACCCGCCACCGCGCCATCCTGCTCACCACGAAGGCCGACGGCGGCCCGCAGCTCTCGCCGGTGACCTGCGGCGTCGACGCCGAGGGCAGGCTGGTCGTCTCGACCTACCCGAAGCGCGCGAAGGTCGTGAACGTCAAGCGCAACCCGGAGGTCTCCGCCTGCATCCTGTCCGACGAGTGGAACGACCAGTGGGTCCAGCTGAACGGCACCGCCGAGGTGCTGGACGTCCCGGATTCGGTCGAGCCGCTCGTGGACTACTTCCGCAGCATTTCGGGCGAACACCCGGACTGGGACGAATACCGCGAGGCCATGGTCAAGCAGGGCAAGAGCATCATCCGCGTCACCATCGAGAGCTGGGGGCCGATCGCGAAGGGCGGCTTCCCCGCCGAACTAGCCTGACCGCCCGCGCAGGAACGGGCAGCCGACCAGCCGCCGCAGTTCCGACGCGAGCTGCGACGGGCTGTCGACGGACTTCGAGAACGCCAGCCGCACGTCGTGGTCGCCCGTGTCGGACTCGACGCGCAGCCGCAGCCCGAACCGGTCGAGCCCGAGCGGGCGGATCCGGCCGCCGCGCAACGCCGCCGGCAGGTGCTTCGCCAGCTGCCCGACGACGTCGGCGTGCTCGCTCTCCAGGTGCCGCAGCCACCCGGCCTCGTAGTCGTGGAACGGGTCGGGCGGCGCCGCGCTGAACACGTGCGGGCGCAGCGAGTGCGTGCCTTCGGCGTCGGCGAGCACGAGCGACGCCGGCGTGAGCCGCAGCAGCGTGACGCCGTGGCCGACGTCGAGGAGCCGCTCGTCCGGCCGCGTCTCGGCGATCGCCACCGCCCGGGCGCGGGCCGAGACCGGCGAGAGCGGCCGCAGCCAGCCGGTGATCCACAGCAGCCCGCGGATCGGTTCCCGCAGGGCGACCGGCGCCTGGTCGGCGACCTCGACCATCACGGCCAGCTCCCCGCGCTGGGCCTGCTTCGCCGCGCGGACCATCGGGTGGTCGTCGGGCAGCAGCACGCTGACGCTGCCGCTGTGGTGCACGTGGTGCAGGACGGGGACGACGCGCTCGCCGTTCAGATCCGCGCGGTCGCAGGTGGGCAGCAACGACGCGGGGCCGTTGCGGGTCGCGATCGTCTTGGCGCGCTCGGCGGGATTGGGGGCCGGCGGGCGGCGGACGGATGTGGGGGCCTCGGTCACGGCTCACCTCCTACTTAGGTGAGCCTAACCTGAATTCGGCGGTCTGGATAGTCGTGGTCATCACCTCCCTTCCGCTGATCGGCACATTTGGTAACGCCGGTGCCCACTTCGTCGAAAAGCGGGTAACAACCCGAGCCCCTGGGGGGTCCGCGTGCCGATCGTCCCGGTCCCCGAGCGCGTCCGCGCCTTCGAACTCGACCCCGCCATGCCGTCCGGCGCCCTGCCGATCTTCGGCGAGTACCTCGATCGCCTCGGCGACACCGCGAACCGGCGGCTGGTGGCCGGGTTCTTCCTGGTGTTCGGGGTCGCCCAGTTCGTCGCCGGCGCCGGGGTCGCTCTGCCGGTCGGCACGTTCGCGCTGGCCGGCGCGATCGAAGCGTGGTGGCTCTACCGGGCCTACGGCAGGGTGCCCGAGACACGGCTGAAGCGGGAAGCGTTCCGGCAGGTGGACGTCACCGCCGACGGCCTGGTCGCGGCCGGCCGGACGGTCGGCGTGCGCCTGCCGGACGGCCGGTGGCTGCGCGTCCGGCTCGACGAAGCGCACCGCCTGCTGGTGGCCGGGCACCGGCGGGTGTGGCTGCTGGGGCGGGGCCCGAAGGTGTTCGTCGGCTTCTCCGGCGTGGTGCGGCTCCGCCGCGCCACCGTCCACGACGGGCCGCCGCCGGGTGCGGTGCCGATGCCGGCACCGGCCGGGTCCGGTTCACCGAGGCTCGACCCCGTGCTGACCGCGCACCGCCACCAGCTCGCCCGCGACCTGCGTGCGACAGCGGCGTTCCTGCTGGTCCTGGCCGCGTTCGCGGTCTGGGTCGGGCTCGGCTTCCCGGTCGTGGGCTGGGTCGCGTGGCCGTTCGGGGCCGGCACCCTGCTCGGTGCTTCGGTGAGCGCGTTCCGCGCGATCGCGTACCGCCGGCCGCTCCGGGCGGACCACTGGACGGAGCTGCGCGCGGTCCTCGACGGCCCGGTCCGCATGAGCCGCCACGGCGTGGCCAGGCTGAGCGGCCTCACCATGCTGGCCGACGGCCGCGTGGTCCCGTTCCGCCTCCCCAAGGCGGACCCGTCGATGGCGGCGAACATCGCGGCGACGGGCCGCCTGTGGATCGCGGGCGTCCCCCGGCCGGGCGCGGCCAAGACGGGCCTGCCGGGCTACCCGGTACTGGGTACGGTCTGGCTCGGCTGAGCGGCCCAGCTCGGCCGCCACGCACCGGCGACGTGCTCGCTCGTCGCGAGGTGCTGCCGGAGCGCGGTGAGCCCCGGGTGCGCGTTGCCCCGGCGCCACACCAGCGAATGCGGGTACACCGGCACCGGGGCTTCGATCGGCACGCGCCGCAGGTCGTGCCCGGGCAGCCACGCCACCCGGCTGCCCGCCCCGACCAAGGTCACCACCTCACCGGACTCCGCGATCGTGTCCAGTACCACCTCGGTGCCGAAGTTCGGGCCGGCCGCGTCGATCCACAGGTCGAACGCGGCCGCGAATTCGGCGTAGTAGGCGCCCCACTCGGTCCCGGGCACCACGCCGGGCAGCCGGATCCGATGCCCGGCGAGCTCACCCGGAGCCACCGAAGGCGCTCCGGCCAGCGGGTGCCGGGAGCCGCACAACAGCTGAATCGGCTCGTCGAGCACCCACTGGGCGTCGAGGTCGTCCGGCAGTGCGACGACCGCGCGGAACGAGGCATCGATCGAGCCGTCCCGGAGAGCGGCGACCGCGGTGTCGAAGAGCGTCGCGACCTCCAACGCGATGTCCGGGTGCGCCTCGTGGAATCCACGCAGCAACGTGGCCGGGCACAGCCGTCGGCCGATGACGTCGACCCGGAGCGGCCCGGTGCGCACCGACGCGAGCGCCCGCAGCTCGGCCGACAGCAGCTCGCGCGCGTGGGGCAGGAAGGCTTCGCCGTCCCCGGTGAGCACGGCCCCGCGGGCGGTGCGCGTGAACAGCCGCACCCCGAGCGACTTCTCCAAGGCGGCGATGCGCTTCGAAACGGCCTGCTGCGTGATCGACAGATCGGTGGCGGCGTCCTGGAACCGGCCCGCCTCCACGGCGGCGACGAAGGTGCGCACGGCATCGAGGTCCACGACGACCGACTCTAGATTCACAACGCCGCGTTGTGGCTCGCCGCCGCGTCGGTTGTTTGCCCCGCGCGGTCGTTCCCGGCTTTGATCTCCCGGTGATGCGCGGGCGGTCGCTGGGACCGCGGTTCAGGTGGCTCTGGTCGGCTTACGCCGTGAGCGCGTTCGGGACGTGGCTCGGCTTCGGAGCCTTCCCGATGCTCGCCATCCTCGTCCTGCACGCCGGGCCCACGGCCGTCTCGGCGCTCGCCGCGGTCGGGCCGGCCGTCGGTGCGCTCGTCGCCGTGCCGCTGGGGCCGTGGGTCGATCGGCGCCGGAAGCGGCCGGTCATGGTGGGCATGGACCTGGTCCGGTTCGGCGCGCTGGTCAGCGTGCCGGCCGCCTACGCCCTCGGCGTGCTGAGCTTCGGCCAGCTCCTGGCCGTCTCGGTGGTCGTCGCCGCGGCGGACATCACCTTCAGCTCGGCCGGCGGCGCGTTCCTCAAGGGACTGGTGCCGCCCGAAGACCTGCTCGTCGCGAACGGCCGGTTCGAGTCCACGAACTGGACCGCCACCGCGCTCGGCCCGCCGCTCGGCGGAGCCGCGTTCGCGCTGTTCGGTCCGGTGACGTCGGCGGTCGCCAACGCCGTCAGCTTCCTGCTCTCCGCACTCGGGATCCGCGCGATCGGCGGGGACGAGCCGCGTCCGCGCACCGCCACCCGGCTTCGCCTGCGCGACCTCGCCGACGGGTGGCGCTTCGTGCTGGCCCACCCCGGGCTGCGGCCGCTGCTCTTCAACGTCATGGTGTTCAACGGCCTGATCATGGGGACCGAGCCGCTGCTCGCCGTGCTGATGCTGAACCAGCTCGGGTTCACGCCGTGGCAGTACGGGCTCGCGTTCGCCGTCCCGTGTCTCGGCGGGCTGGCCGGCTCGCGGCTGACCCCGCGGCTCGTCGAGCGGTTCGGCCGGCACCCCGTCCTGCTGACGGCCGGCACGGTCAGGGCGTGCTGGCTGCTCGCGCTGGCCTTCATCCCGGCCGGCACCGGCGGGCTGGTGTACGTCATGGTCGTCGAACTCGGCCTGATCGTCAGCTGCAGCGTCTTCAACCCGGTGACCGCGACCTACCGGCTCGAGCAGCTCCCGGCGGACCGCATCGCCCGGACACTCTCGGCGTGGTCGGTCAGCACGAAAGCGGCGATCGCCACGCTCACCGCGGTCTGGGGCCTGCTCGCCGGCCTCACCGGCCCGCGCGTCGCGATCGGCGTCGCCGGGGTCCTCGTGCTGGCGACGCCGCTGCTGCTGCCGCGCCGCGACCGGACGCCGGTGGCCGCCTAACCCAGCGACCTCCGCGTCGCCTGTTCGGTCTCCAGCACGCCCTGCCGGATGCCCTCCAGCTGGTCGCTCAGCTCCCGGACCGCGCCGGTGTCCACGGTGACGTCCGTCGTCGTCGCCGTCAGCTCCGCGACCCTGGCCACCAGGCTGTCCAGGCCGAGCGCGCCGGACTGCAGCTGGGCCAGCAGCTTGTCCCGGGCGCCGGACAAGCGGGCGTGCACGTCCGCCTGGGCCTGCACGGCCGTCAGTGCCTGCTCGAGGTCGCCGCGGACCTCGGGGTTCGCCGTGCGCAACTCGCGCTGCAGCCGGCGTCGTTCGTGCGCGACGGCGTCGAGGTCGACCCTGGCCAGCGCCTGGCCGGTCGCCGACGCGCGGCCGGCCAGCCGTCGCAGCGTCGACAGCGTCTCCCGGACCACCGGCTCCATGTCCGCGACGCGCTCGGCGAGCGGGCCGGCGTCGAGGGAGGCGCTGAGCGAGGCGAACCCCTCGGCCGCGCCCTCCGCCCGGTGCAGCCAGTTCTCCTCGGCCGACCCGGGCGCGACGGGCAGCACCCGTGCTTCCCGCGGGGGAGGCTCCGCCTTCTCGCCGCCCAGGACCGCCACGCCCGCCCGCGCGGCGAGCACCGCCACCCCGACCCCGACGGCGGCGACGACCGGCAGCTGCACGGCCCACGCCACCCCGGCCGACGTGGCGGCGAGCAGCAGCCCCCACGGTTCGGCGAGCTCACGGGCGAACTTCATCAGAAGTTGGAAATCACGGAGGTGAACACCTGGTTGATCGAGTCCGGTTTGGACGAATCGTACTCCGATCCCGCGGTCGCTTCGGCGATCTGCTTCAGCACGCCCTGATCGGCGTCCGAGCCGTAGGCGATCGTGAACAGGCGGACCGTCTCCGCGTTGCCCTCCGGCCGCAGCTGCGGCACCAGGTGGTCGATGTCGATGCCACCGGAGTCCTCGTTGCGGCCGTCGGTGAGCACCACGACCGCGTTGATCGCCGTCGGGTCCAGGTGGGCCTTCATGTACTCGTACGCGGCCAGCGACGAGTCGTACAGCCCCGTGCCGGATTGGGGGGTCAGCCCGCTCAGCCGCATGGCGAGGGTCTCCTTGCCGCCGGTGCCGAGCGTTTGCACGGGGAGCAGTTCCTGGTAGTCCTTGTCGCCGTCGAGGTGGGTCGAGAACTGCCAGAGCCCGACCTGGTCCCGCGGCACGAACTGGCCCAGCGAATCGATCGCGGCCTGCTTCGCGAGGTCGATCTTGCTCTTGCCGGTGCCCTTCACCTCGTCACCCATCGAGCCCGAGACGTCCACCACGAGCAGCACGTTCGCCTTCTTGCGCAGGTCGGTCCACGAGGCCAGCAGCTTCGACAGCACCGACGGCGACGGCGGCCGCAGGAAGGTGATCTTCGCGTCCGGCTGCACACCGTTGGCTGGCGTCACCTGCGAACCCGGCTTGCCGTCGAACGAGCGGAAGCCGAGCGCGGCGAACTTCGCCTGCGTCTCGTCCTGGCGCAGGTAGCCCAGGAAGTCCGCGGCGATCTGCTTGCGCGTGGCGTCCGCCCAGTTCAGCGCGACGAACGGGTGGTCGGAGTTCAGCGTCCCGTCACCCGGGTAGATCGCCACCAGCGGCACCTTCGGCGGCCCGTGCTGCCCGACCTTGGCGGGGTCGTTCGTCGGGTTGCCCTGGTTGTAGCCGATCAGCGAGTTCTCCTCGACGGTGACCGCCGAGATGTACGACAGCGCCGCGCCCTTGTCGTCGGCCTTCTGCAGGTTGGTCAGGAAGGTGAGCGTGGTGTCGCCGTAGTGCACGATCGCCTGCTCGAGGTTCGTGACGAACTGCTTCGCGTCCGGCTTCTCGAGCGCGGCCGTGGTGAGGTCGGACGACGTGCCGGTGGCGGCGTAGTAGGCGCCGATCGTGGCGTTCAGCCCCGACGTCGAGATGTTCGGGTTGGTCTTGCCCAGCCGGAACTTGCCCCACTCCGGGTGGCCGTACTTCGCCCAGCCCGCCGGATCGGTGGCCAGCGCGGTGAGGTCCGTCCAGCCGATCGCCTTGCCGGGCCAGCCGAGCGCCTCGGCCATCGGCTTCGGCATCGCGACGACCAGCGGCGAGTTCGCGACCGACTGCGGGTCGCCGTCCGGCACGATCGACGCCGAGTCGCCCTTCGCGTTGACGCGCAGCAGGTTGACCCAGCCGCTCGCGGCCGGCGTCCAGACGTCCGGGCGCGGCCCGTCGGTGGCCTCGTTCCAGCCGTTCGCCAACGCCTGCATCGCGACGCCGGAGGACTTCGATTTCACGACGACGTCGACGCAGTGCCCGGCGACCGACCGTCCGGAGTAAGCCTTCGCGGCCTCCTGGACGATGCCGGCCTTCTCCGGCGACGAGGCGATGTTGAGCGCGATCGCGTCCGCGCCGGAGCACTTCGGCGCGTCGGCCTCGTCGCTCGAACCACTGGTCCAGTACCGGATTCCGATGATCAGCCCGGCGGCGACCACGATCGCGGCGAGGAACGGGAGGATTTTTCTCTTTCGCCCTGTTGGCTGGGAATTGATCATCGAGCCCTCCCCGTTCCGCCGGAAAGTCCATTATCGGCCGACGGAACGGGGACGGGACGGTAATTCCGGAACTTGACTATCCCTTAGGGCCGCGGCGCGACCACGTCCAGGCGTACCCGGGGTCTTCGGACGCGTCGGCGGCTTCGCCGAGTTCCAGCGGCGCGAACGTGTCCACCATGACCGCGGTCTCGTCGAAGAACTCGGCGCCGATCGACGCCTCCGCCGCGCCCGGCTGCGGGCCGTGCGTGAAGCCGGACGGGTGCAGCGAGAGCGAGCCGATCCCGATCCCCGAGCCCTTCCGGGCTTCGTAGTTGCCGCGCACGTAGAACATCAGCTCGTCGGAGTCGACGTTCGCGTGGTTGTACGGCACCGGGATCGCGCCCTCGCGGTAGTCGACCTTCCGCGGGCAGAAGGAGCAGACGACGAAGTTCGGGCCCTCGAACGTCTGGTGCACGGGCGGCGGCTGGTGCACCCGGCCGGTGATCGGCTCGAAGTCGTCGATGTTGAACACCCACGGGTAGAGGCAGCCGTCCCAGCCGACGACGTCGAAGGGGTGCGTCGCGTAGGTGTAGCGGGTCAGCCCGGCGCGGTGCCGCACGAGCACCTCGACGTCCTCGCCGTCTTCCAGCAGCGGCTCCGACGGCCCGCGGATGTCACGCTCGCAGTACGGCGAGTGCTCCAGGAACTGCCCCTTCGCCGACAGGTAGCGCTTGGGCGGCCCGATGTGGCCGCGCGCCTCGAGGGTGAAGAGGCTGACCTCGCCGTGCGGGACGACCCGGTAGGTGCACGACGTGGGGATGACGACGTAGTCGCCGTCGCCGACCTCCAGCCGGCCGTAGATCGTCTCGAAGGTCGCGGAGCCGCCGTGGACGTAGAAGAGCTCGTCGCCGGCCGCGTTGCGGTACAGCGGGCTGGGCGCGGTCGCCGTGACGAACCCGATGGTGACGTCGTTGTTGCCGAACAGGCGGCGGCGGTCGGTCACCGCGTCGGCTTCGCCGCCGAACTTGAGGTCCCGGGTCTGGTACGCCCGCGGCTTGAGCGGGTGGTTCGGGGTGAGCGGCCCGCGGTCCTCCTCGACCGCGACGGCGTCGACGATCGCCGTCGGCAGGCCGCGGTGGTAGAGCAGCGCGGAGTCGGCGGAGAAGCCCTCGACGCCCATCAGCTCCTCGGCGTAGAGGCCGCCGTCCGGCTTCCGGAACGCGGTGTGCCGCTTGTGCGGAAGCTCGCCTACTCGCCGGTAGTAAGGCATCGACGTCCCCTTCTGACGTGTCCGTTGTGCGAACGATTTTGTCCTCATGTCGTACGCTACTAGCGTGTCAGTCGTGTCAAGCGCTGTGGAACTCACGCCCCCCGGCCCCCGTGGAATTCCTCCTCTGTTCGCGAGGCTCGTCGACGACTCGGCGCTGTTCCCTCCGGTCGGTGCGGCCATGCCCGAAGCGCTGCGTGCGCACTTCGCCAGCCGGGACTCCGAACACGCCGGTGTACTGGGGGTTTTCCTCTGCCAGGCGTCGCGGCTGCCCGAGCTCATCACCGAGCTGATCAAGATCAAACCGAAGCAGCCGCTGCCGCTTTCGCTGATCATCGACACCGGCCTCGGCGGCGTCCCGAAGGCCATCTCGATCGTCGAGTCGCGCAGTGAGCTGCTCGCGCTGCGGATGGTCGAGATGCCGGCGCCGTCGGACGTCGACGAGGTGTGGCTCGAGCGCGTCTCGGAGTTCGTCCCCGAGGACGTCATCCGGGTGGTCGAGCCGCGGCGCGGCGTCGGCTGGCTGGACGGCGTGCGGAAGGTGATCGAGCACGGCAGCTGGCCGAAGATCCGCTGCGGCGGCAAGGCGGGCGAGAACTTCCCCAGTGTCGACGAGGTGGCGGACTTCCTCGCCGTCGTCAGCGGGTCCGCCGGGGCGTCGTTCAAGGCGACCAACAGCCTGCACCGCGCGGTCCGGCACACCGATCCGGACTCCGGGTTCGTGCACCACGGCTTCCTGAACCTCCTCGTGGCCTCCGCGCGCAGCCTGGCCGGCGGTGACGTCCGGGGCGCCCTGGAGTCGACCGACGCCCAGGCGCTGGCCGACGAGGCCCGTGCGCTGTCCGAGCCGGCCGCGAAGGCCGTGCGGGCGCTCTTCGCGTCCTACGCGGCGGCGTCGTTCGAGGAGCCGGTCGCCGACCTGGGCGAACTCGGCTTGCTGTGACCAGCCGGGAGGGGTCGCTGACGCTCGACCGCGGCTTGGCGCTGCTGCAGGCAGTGGCCGACGCCGGCGGCGACGCGGCGACCATCTCCGAGCTGGCCGTGGCCATCGGAGCCAGCCGCGCGGCCGTCTACCGGCTGCTCGTGCCGCTGTCCGAACGCGGGCTGGTCTGGCGGGACGGCACGAAGGTCCGGCTCGGCGTCGGGCTGCTCCGGCTGGCCGGGCAGGTGCTCCCGCAGCTGCGGGACGCGGCGGGCCCGGTGCTGCGCGAGCTGGCCGAGAAGGTCGGCGCGACCGCGCACCTGTCGGTCGCGCAGGGGACGCAAGCGCTTGCGGTGGCCGTCGTCGAACCGTCCTGGACGAATTTCCACGTCGCCTACCGGGTGGGCAGCCGGCACTCGCTGACCGCCGGCGCGGCCGGCAAGGCGATGACCCTGCGTCCCGGCGGCGACGGCTGGGTGACGTCGACAGGGGAGCTCGAGGCGGGCGCGTCCGGCGTCGCGGCGCCGGTCCGCGGGGTCCCGGGGCTGCGGGCGAGCGTCGGCGTCGTCTCGATGGAGCCGCTGAAGGCGGCCGAAGTGGGCCCCCAGGTCGTCGCGGCCGCCACCCGGCTGGCCGGCATCCTGAAGACGGACGGCTAACGCAGCGGCCGGACCATCGTCAGCAGCAGGGCGACGTCGACGGTGAACAGCAGCCGCTCGAAGAGGCCCAGCGTGACGTCCTGCTGGGCCGGGCCGAGGACGAGCGTCAGGACGAACCCGCCGAGCACCGCGCCGACGCTGACGAAGCTCGCCGTGGCCAGGCGCCGGATCGTCGTCCGCCGGGGTTCCCACGGGCAGCGCTCGCGGCCCTTCTTCGTCAGCACGAACGCGGCCGCCGGCAGCGCGATGAACGCCGTCAGGGCGGCGATGTTGTGGACCTGCCCGGCGAGCGACCGCGCCTGACCGTCCGGGTCGACGGGCACGAGCCCGCAGACCAGCAGCCCGGCCGACCAGACGCCGAGCAGCACGCAGACGGCGGTGGTGCCCGGGCGGTGGGCCTTGGCGATCCCGGCGAGCAGGGCGACCGAGCCCAGCGACAGCGCCAGGCACATCACGCTGAACAGGGGAGCGGCCGAGGACGTGCCGAGCTTGCCGTAGACGTACTCGGAGAGGGTCTGCCAGATCGGGCTGACCTGGCCGGACAGCCGCAGGTGCAGGTCGATCGAGATGGCCACGGCGAGGCCGATGCCGCCGAGCGCGACCCGGCCGTGCAGTGGCGAGACGGCGTGCGTCTTCGGCGAGTTCACCCGGCGCTCTCCCTTTCGTTTCCGAAAGGTTACCGGGCGAACCTGTGAAAGATCGGTCAGAAGGCCAGCTGGACCAGGGCGAACGCGGCGAACCCGGCGAACCCGAACCCGGCGCAGCGCTGGATCACCTTCGGCTTGATCCGGCTGCGGATCTTCGCGCCGATGAACACGGCGAGCCCGGCCACCACGACGAGCGCGGTGAAGGCGCCGACGCCGACGGCGAAGGGGTTGCCGATGCGGGCGGCGAGGCTCGCCGTCGCGAGCTGGGAGGCGTCGCCCCACTCGGCGGCGAAGAGCACGCCGAACGACGTCATCGCCGAGCGGGTGAAGGACAGCGGCGAGGGCCCGGTGCGCGAAGCGTCTTCGCCTGCTTCGTCGGCCTTGCTGAATCCCTCGCGAAGGAGCATGAAAGAGCCGAGGCCGAACATCGCGGCGACGACCAGCGAAAGGACCACGTCCGGCAACAGCGTCAACACGCTGCCGAACGCGACCGCTATGACGCATTGCACGGCGAACGCGGCGCAGACCCCGGCGAAAACCGGCCAGCCGCGGAAACGGGTGGTCAGCACCAGAGTCGCGACGAGCGTCTTGTCCGGCAGTTCCACAGCGAGGACCAGGCCGAACGCGCTGATCAGCGCCACCATAGCGGCAGTCATGAGTTTTTTCGCCCCTTTCACTGCAACGATAAAGGGGAGATCGGGAAAGCCGCAAGCTGATGGCGAACGCGAAATTGCCTGATCGGCGGCCATGAATTTGGCATCCCGGACCGTCGCACAAATTTTTTCGGTGTGCCGAATTTTCGGTTGTGGCCTGCGGTAGGTTGCTCGACATGGGGTCACAGGCGCGTGCTGCGCAGGTCGAAGAAGTCATCCGCCGGTTGGAAGGTCACTACGTCTTCCCGGACGTCGCCACGAAGCTGACGAAGCTGCTTCGCGCCCGCCTTGACGAGGGCGCGTACGCGGACCTCGGCGACGCGGAATTCGCGACGGCCGTCACAGCGGACCTCCAGTCGGTGAACGACGACAAGCATCTGCGCCTGCGTCACCACGTCGATCCGGTGGCCGAGGACGGCGACGCGCAGCACGCGTCAGAGGACTTCCGGCAGGCGGCCGAGCTGGAAAACTTCGGGATCGCGTCGGTGCGGCGGCTCCTGGGCAACGTCGGTTACGTCGACACGACCATGCTCTACCCGCTCGCCTTCGCGGCCTCGGCCGTCTCGGCGGCGATGACGCTGGTCGCGCCGGCCGACGCGCTGCTGCTCGACGTGCGGCACAACCGCGGGGGCGACCCGGAGACCAGCGCGTTCCTGCAGAGCTACCTCGTCGACGAGCGGACCCACTACCTCGACTTCTACGAGCGCGAAGGCGACCGCGTCAGCCAGATGTGGACGTTGCCGTACGTCCCGGGCCCGAAGTTCGGCGGCACCAAGCCGATCTGGGTGCTCACCGGCCCGGCGACGTTCTCCGGCGGCGAAGACCTCGCCTTCTCGTTGCAGCGGCAGGGCCGCGCGAAGACCGTCGGCGAGCCGACGCGGGGTGGCGCCCACCCGTGCGAACAGTACAAAGTGGACACCTACTTGGACGTGACGGTGCCGCTCGCCCGCTCGTACGACCCGAAGACGGGGGAGAACTGGGAGGGCGTCGGCGTGTTGCCGGACCTGCCGGTCGCCGCGGACAAGGCGTTCGACACCGCGTACGCGCTGGCCCTTCGGCACGTCCTCGAGCTCGGGGATTCCGGCCCGCGACGGCTCGTCGCGGACGAGGCGCGGAAGGCACTCGACCAGCTGTAGGACGTTGGTCCCGCCACGAACGGGACCAGTTGATCTGGCCGCGTCACCAGGGCCGGAGCACGCTGGACCACGTGGAGGTCCTTGAGCTAGCGCGGTGGCAGTTCGGCATCACCACCGTCTACCACTTCCTGATGGTCCCGCTGACCATCGGGCTGTCGATCCTGGTCGCGGCGATGCAGACCCGCTGGGTCCGCACCGGCGAGCTGCGGCACCTGAAGATGACGAAGTTCTGGGGCAAGCTCCTGCTGGTCAACTTCGCCATGGGCGTGGTGACCGGGATCGTGCAGGAGTTCCAGTTCGGGATGAACTGGAGCGCGTACTCCCGCTTCGTCGGCGACGTCTTCGGCGCGCCGCTGGCGATGGAAGGGCTCCTCGCCTTCTTCGTCGAGTCGACGTTCCTCGGCCTGTGGATCTTCGGCTGGGACCGGCTGCAAAAGCGTGTTCACTTGATGTGCGCGTGGGCGTTTTCGCTGGCCACGATGGCGTCGGCGTACTTCATCCTGGCCGCGAACTCGTGGATGCAGCACCCGGTGGGCGTGACGTTCGAGAACGGCAAGCCGACCATGAACTCGATCTGGGCGGTGCTGACGAACAACACGGCCCTGGCCGCGATCCCGCACACCCTGGCCGGTGCGTTCTCGGTGGCGGCGGCGTTCCTGGTCGGTGTCGCGGGCTGGCACCTGTGGCGGCGCGGCGACCACGCCGACGTGTGGCGTTCCTCGCTGCGGCTGGGTGGCTGGGTCGGCGTGGCGGCGTTCGCGGTCCTGGCGATCACGGGCGACACGCAGGGCAAGCTGATGTTCGAGCAGCAGCCGATGAAGATGGCGTCAGCGGAAGCGTTGTGCCACACGGAAAAGCCGGCCAGTTTCTCGATCATCGCGATCGGCGACGTGGCCGGTGCGAACTGCGAAGACGTCAAGACGTTCAACGTGCCCGCGTTGCTGTCGTTCCTGGCGCACAACGACTTCAAGACCGAGGTCAAGGGCGTCGAGGACCTGATCACCGAGTATCAGGCCAAGTACGGCACGAACTACCCGGACGACCCGGCGCTGGGTTCGCTGGCGGGCCAGCCGATCGACTACGTGCCCAACCTGCCGGTGACGTACTGGGGCTTCCGCATGATGATCGGCTTCGGCGCGGTCTCGGCGGGCATCGGCGTCCTGGCCCTCTGGCTGACCCGCAAGGGCCGCGTCCCGGGCGGCCGCTGGTTCCCGTGGCTGGTCCTCGGCGGCATCGCCACCCCGTTCCTGGGCAACAGCGTGGGCTGGATCTTCACCGAGATGGGCCGTCAGCCGTTCGTGGTCGTCCCCAACCCGAGCGGGGTGGACGGCGTGTGGATGTTCACCGCCCAGGCCGTGTCGAGGTTGACGACCGGCGAGGTGTGGACCTCGCTGATCGCGCTGACCACGGTGTACGCCGCTCTCGGCGTGGTGGAGGTGTACCTGATGCGCAAGTACGTCCGGGGCGGCGTCGATGCGGTGATGCCCCCGGAGAAGCCGGGGGACTCCGACAAACCGGGCGAGGACACCCTCGCCTTCGCCTACTGAGGTGCTGACGATGAGTGTCGATGTGACCACTCTTGCGAGTTACCCACAGTTCGTCTGTGGACAACTCGGTTCCCTGTGGATAACTCACAGCTACCGGCCGGTCGGAGGTAAGCGATGAGCCTCGAAATCGCCTGGTTCGTCGTCATCGCCTTCTTCTGGCTCGGGTACCTCTTCCTCGAAGGGTTCGACTTCGGCGTCGGCATGCTGCTGCCGGTGCTCGGGCGCGACAACACCGAGCGCCGCGTCATGGTCAACACCATCGGGCCGGTCTGGGACGGCAACGAGGTCTGGCTCATCGTCGCCGCCGGCGCCACGTTCGCCGCCTTCCCGGCCTGGTACGCGGGGTTGTTCTCGGCCGCCTACCTGCCGCTCCTGCTCGTGCTGCTCGCTCTCATCGGCCGTGGCGTCGCCTTCGACTACCGCGGCAAGGTCGACTCCGAGCGCTGGCGGCGCAACTGGGACCGGGTCATCGTGCTCGGCTCGTGGATCCCGCCGCTGGGCGTCGGCCTCATCCTCGCCACCACCGTCCTCGGCCTGCCCCTCGACGCCGACGGCAACCGCGTCGGCTCCGCGTTCGCCGCCGTCCGCTGGGACACCCTGCTCGGCGCGGTCGCGATCGCCGCCTTCTCGATCACCCACGGCGCCGCGTTCCTCGCCCTCAAGACCAGCGGTGACCTGCGGGAACGGGCGCGCACGCTGGCGCTCAGGCTGCTGCCGATCGCCATGGTGCCGGTGGTCGCGTTCCTCTCGGTCGTCCAGTGGCGCGCGGGCACGTTGTGGACGCTGCTCGCGTTCGGGATCAGCGCCGTCGCCGCGGTCGTCGCCTGGCTGCGGCTGCGCGCCGACCGCGACGGGCAGGCGTTCGCCGCGCTCGGCGTGGTCATCGCCGGGGCCGCGGTGGTCATGTTCGGCTCGCTCTTCCCGAACGTCCTGCCCTCGACCCTCGACGCCGCCAACACGCTCACCATCGAGGGCGCCGCCTCGAGCCCGTACACGCTGACCGTGATGACCTGGGTCGCCGTCTTCGGCGCCCCGGCCGTGCTGGTCTACCAGGGCTGGACCTACTGGGTGTTCCGCAAGCGCATCGGCACCCAGCACATCCCGGCGGTCCACGCGTCATGACAAAGCGTCTTTTCGGGGGTTCCGGGTGGCGGAGCCCCCGGCCCGGGGCGGAGCCCCGGTTGTCACAGCTTCCCGGACGCGCTCCCCTTTCCGCCTCGGAGTCCACAGTGGACTCGGCGCGCCCGGGAAAGGGCCCGCTCGGCGCGTTGCCGGCTCTCGTGCCGGCCGTGCGCCGAGCGCTGGCCCTGGTGGGTTTCCTGTCGTTCGTCAACGCCGCCGCGCTGGTGGCACAGGCGTTCCTGCTCGCCGACGTCCTCGCGGCGATCGTCGGAGCAGGTTCCGGGGGAAGCACCGCCCGGCTGGCCGCGCTGCTCGCGCTCGTCGCGACGCGCGCGCTGACCGGCTGGGCGGTGCGCACGGTCTCCGCCCGCGCCGCCGCGACCGCGCAACGCGAGCTGCGTGCCAAGGCCGTCGACCACGCGCTGCGCCTGGGTCCCGAGTGGATCGCCCGGCGCGGCCACGGCGAGCTGACCGCGCTCACCACCCGCGGCCTCGACGCGCTCGACGCCTACTTCCGCGAATACCTCCCCGCCCTGGTGACGGCGGCCGTCGTGCCGCTCGGCGCCGGCGTGGCGATCCTGCTCGCCGACTGGCCGTCCGGGGTGATCGTCGCGCTGACCGTGCCGCTGCTGCCGGTGTTCGCCGTCCTCGTCGGCAAGTACACCGCCGACCGCGTCGCCGGCGCGACCGACGCGACGCACCGGATGTCCGGCCGGCTGCTGGAACTCGTGCGCGTGCTGCCGGTGCTGACCGCGTTCCGCCGGGCCGCGGCGCAGGCCGAGACCGTCCGGCGGCTGTCCGAACGCCACCGCCGCGCGACGCTCAGGACGTTGAAGGTCGCCTTCTCCTCGGCGTTCGTGCTCGAACTGGTCGCGACGCTGTCGGTGGCGCTCGTCGCGGTCGTGATCGGTGTCCGGCTCGCCGGCGGTCACCTGCCGCTGGCCATCGGGCTCGGCGTGCTGATCCTCGCGCCGGAGTGCTATCAGCCGTTGCGCGCGGTCGGCGCCGCGTTCCACGCCAGCGAGGACGGCGTCGAAGCGGTCCGGCGCGTCGCCGATCTGCTGGCGCTCCCCGTGCCTCCTTCGGGGACCGCGATCCCGTCGCGCGGTGAGCTGCGCGCGACTTCCCTCCGGGTGGCGCGGCGCGGGGGCTTCGCACCGGACGGCGAGTCGTTCGCGGTCCGGCCCGGCGAGACGGTCTGGCTGCGCGCCCCGAGCGGTGGCGGCAAGTCGACGACGCTCTCGGCGCTGCTCGGCTTCGTCCCGGCGTACGACGGCGTCGTCACGGTCGGCTCGACGGACCTCGCCGACGCCGACCTCGCCCGCTGGCGCGAACAGGTCGCGTGGGTGCCGCAGTCGCCGGTGTTCACCGGCGGCACGGTCCGCGAGGAGGTGGGTTCCGCCGGCGCGGTGCTCGCCGAACTCGGGCTGACCGGGCTGGCCGATCGGCCGGTTTCCCAGCTGTCACTGGGCCAGCGTCAGCGCGTCGCCGTCGCCCGGGCGTTGCACCGGGTGCGGTCCGGGGCCTGGTTGCTGCTGCTCGACGAGCCGACGGCCCACCTCGACGAGGCGAGCGCGCGCCTGGTGCTCGACGCGGTGCAGCGCGCGGTCGACCACGGCGCGGCGGCGATCATCGCGGCCCACGAGCGCACCGCGGCGGTCGACCTGCCATCGGAGGTCCCTGCCGCTGCGGAGACATCCACAGTGGACTCCTCGGCTGCGCCGCCGAGGTGGCGCGCGCTCCTCGACGGACGCCTCTTCGGCGGGGCCGCGCTGGGTGCGCTCGCACTGCTCGCCGGGGTGGCGCTGACGGCGACGTCGGGCTGGCTCATCGCCAAGGCGTCCCAGCAGCCGCCGATCCTGACGTTGACGGTGGCGGTCGTCGGTGTCCGCGCGTTCGGGCTCGGCCGCGCGGGGCTCCGGTACGTCGAACGGCTGGTCACCCACGACGCCGCGTTCCGCATCGCCGGCCGTGTCCGGGTGCGGCTGTGGAACTCCCTGGTCCGGCTCGGGCCCGCGCGCAGCCTGCGCGCGGGCGAGGGGCAGCGCCGGCTCGTCGGCGACGTCGACACCGTGCGCGACCTCCTGCCGCGGGTGGTGTCCCCGCCGCTGGTGGTCGCGCTGGTCGCGGCCGGGGCGATCGCCGTGCAGACGTGGGTGCTGCCGGCCGCGGGACTGACGCTCGCGGCGGCGGTGGCACTCGGGCTGTGCGCACCGTGGGTCGCCCTGCGCGCCGAGCGCCGGGCGACGTCCGCCCTGGCAACCGGACGGCGCGAGGTGGCCGCGCGAGTCTTGGTGGTGTTCGAAGCGGCGGCCGAACTGCTCGCGTTCGGCGCCGAAGGAACCCACCGCCGAGCCCTCGCCGCCGCCGACACCCGCTTGGTGACGCAAGCGCGCCGGCAGGCGTTCGGGGCGGGCGCGGCGGAAGCGCTGGTCACCTTGGTCTGCGGCGCGGCGGCGGTGGTCAGCACCGCGCTCGCCGCCGCGGCGGTCGCGGGCGGACGGCTCGACCCGGTCCTGGCGCCGCTGCCGGCGCTGGTGCCGCTCGCGCTGGCGGAGGTCCTGGCGTTGCTGCCGCCGGTAGCCCAGCACTGGGACACGCTGCAAGGCGCTCGCCGCCGTCTCGCCGACGTGCCGGAGGGGCCTGTGGCCACTTCGCGCGGGGACCGCGTGGAACTGCGGGGAGCGGACCTCGGCTGGCCGGGCGGACCGGTGGTGCTGCACGACGTCGACATCGACCTCGCACCAGGCACGTACACGGCGGTGGTCGGCCCGAGCGGAGCGGGCAAGTCGACGCTCATCGCCGCGTTGCTGGGGTTCCTCCCGCCGCGGCGCGGGGTGGTCGCCGTCCCGGAAGGGGTGGCGTGGGCCCCGCAGGAGCCGATGCTCGCGGCGACGACGATCGCCGAGAACCTCCGGCTGGCCCGTCCGACGGCGACGGAGGAGGAGCTGCGTTCGGCGTTGCACGGCGCGGCGCTGACCGATGTCTCGCCGGAGACGGTGCTCGCCAGCGGCGGCACCGGACTGTCCGGCGGCCAGGCACAGCGGGTAGCGCTGGCGCGGGCGCTGCTCGGGGCGCCGTCGGCGGGGCTCATGCTGCTCGACGAGCCCACCGCGCACCTGGACGAGGCGACGGCCCAGGCGGTGCGGGCGCACTTGCGGGAGGCACTGGCGGGCCGGACGGTGGTGCACGTGACGCACCTCGCGGAGGAGGCGGCCGGAGCGGACGTGGTCCTCGAGGTCCGCGACGGCCGGGTCGTCACCCGGGTGCCGGTCACGTGATCGATTCCCGCTGTGTCCTTGCCGCGCCGCCCTCGCGCCGCGCGATAATGACGGAACTCATGGATCCAACGCTTGCCGCGCGCGCATTGTCCGCAGCCACAGAGATCACGAGCACCGCCCTGTCCGGCGACGACCCGGGAGCGGTGCTGGACACGGTCGTGGCCCGAGCGGCCGAACTGGCCGACGCCGACCTGGGCCTGGCCATGGTCAGCACCGACGACGGCCGGGTGGTGGTGGAGGCCGCCCACTACGCAACAGCCCACCCGCCAAGGGAGGGCAACACCCAGCAGGCCGCCCCCGCCCCCGCGCCTGCGGCTGGCGGCCTGGCGACGGGTGCGAGCGGCGGCGACCCGACCGCAACCGGCTCAGCCGCGCCGGTGGCTGGCGGCCCGGCGGCGTGTATCAACCGCGGCGGGCTGGCCAGCGACCCGGGCGCGACTGGCTCCGCCGCGCCGGCGGTCGGCGGTCCGGCAGGAGGCCGGGCGTTGGGCGCCAACGCCGGCGAGCTGGCCGGTGACCCGAGTGACACCGCAGCCGCAGGTCCGGCAGCCGGCGGCCCGACCTCGACCGCCGCCACCAGCGCGCCGGCGGGCGGTGCTCGCGGTGACTTCGCCCAGCCTTCCGGCAGTCCGGAGCCGACCTCACTGTCCGGCGCATCCGCTGGGGAGTCCCTGCGCGGCCTGACCCTCCCCGCCGACTCCGCGGCTGGGCGAGTGGCCCGCGGCGGCGAACCCGTCTCCAGCGAAGACTTCATCGTCGACCCGCGCACTGCGCCCTACGTGCCCGCCGAACTCCACGGCTACGGGCCCTTCGCGGCCGCGCCGTTCGGGTCTGGGGGGCGGGTTCTCGGGTCGCTCACCGTCTACCGGAAGCGGGGGCGTGAGCCCTTCTCCGCCGGGACCGTCGAGATGCTCGTTGCCTTCGCCGCGCAAGCCGGTGTTGTCCTCGCGCTCGCCGAAGGTGCCAACGCCCGCCACCGGGTTGCTCTCTACGAAGAGCGCGAGCGCATTGCCCGCGAGCTGCACGACGTCATCGTCCAGCGGCTCTACGGTGCCGGGATGCAGCTGGACCGCGTCCGGCGCAACATGCGCAAGCGGTTCGCCCAAGCCGATGGGGCCCGACTGTCCGACGCCATCGACCAGCTCGACCAGACCATCGAAGAAATCCGCGGGACCGTGCGCGCGCTGCGCTCACCGGAGCCTCGCCACGACACCGGCACGCCCGCCGACCTTGCCGAGTCGGCGCGCGGCGAGGTCCGCATCGCGGGCGAGCTGCTCGGCTACCCGCCCACCCTGGAGCTGTCCGGCGAATTCGCCGACGTCCCCGCGGAACGCGCCGACCACATCCGGGCCGCCCTGCGTGAAGCACTGTCCAATGTGGTCAGGCATTCCGGCGCCAGCGAAACCCGCGTGACACTGACCAGGGACTCCGGCGGAGTGAAACTCCGCGTCCGGGACAACGGTTCCGGCGTCCCCCAAGGCGTCGCCACCCGTGGTCTGCGTCATCTCGCCGAACGCGCGGACGCCGCGGGCGGGAAGTTCTTCCTGAACTCCTCACCCAGCCTCGGCACGCTCGTCGCGTTCGATCTGCCTCTCGACTGACCCCTGCTCCTGCGACTCACCCTTCTCGGGTCATCCAGTCCTCCCTTCCACGCCCTCGTCGATGATCTTACCGGCCCGTCGAACATATATTCGACTCACGTTCGAGTGAATCTGTGGCCGAAAAAGCCCTGATCGACATGGCGGTCCGTGACGAGGCGCAGAAAGGTTGCAGCGAACGGCGGATTGCGGGCGTGCGGCTACTTCTCCCGCCGCGCGATCCACGCGGCGGCCTGCGTCCGGCGCTGCATGCCGAGCTTCGCCAGCACCGACGTGACGTAGTTCTTGACCGTCTTCTCCGCGAGGAACAACCGCTCGGCGATCTCGCGGTTCGACAGGCCCTGGCCGATCAGCTCGAGCACGTCGCGTTCGCGCTCGGTGAGCGTCGCCAGCTCGTCCGTCGGCGGGTGCCGCATCTTGTCGAGCACGCGCGCGGTGCTCACCGGGTCCAGCAGCGACCGGCCGGCCGCCACCTCGCGGACCGCGTTCACCACGTCCTGCCCGCGCACCTGCTTGAGCAGGTAGCCCGCCGCGCCGGCCATGATCGCGCCGACCATCGCCTCTTCGTCGTCGAACGCGGTGAGCATCAGGCAGGCCGGCGGGTTCGGCTTGGACCGCAGCTCGCGGCAGAGCGTGATGCCGTCGCCGTCGCCGAGGCGGACGTCGACCACCGCGACCTCCGGCTCGACGTGCATCGCCACCGCCAGGGCCTCTTCGACGCTGCTCGCTTCGGCGACGACCTCGATGTCGGGCTCGTCGCCGAGGAGGTCGCGGAGCCCGCGGCGGACCAGTTCGTGGTCGTCGACGAGCAGTACCTGGATCGGCATACCCCGAGGTTACGGGGTACGCGGACGCCGCGGTGGCGGCCCGTCGGCCCCGTCACACGTGAAATAACTCAAAGGTGTGACCGCGTACCCCGTAACATTCCGGCCGGCACGCATTCCTGGGGCGCAAATACGCAGGTCACGGCGGAACCGGTGAAGAATCACCAGTCGCGTCGTTCTTCGTGGGACGCTGGCGTTTCCGGAATTCCGGAATAGTCCGTAACGGTACCGCCGAGGCGGCGATAGTAACCACGCAATCGCCCCAGATTCCGTTCGGAAGGAATTCCGTTGTCCCTGTTTCGCCGTGCCCTGACGATGGCCGCCGCCGTCGCCGGGCTCGCCCTCCTCGGCCCCGTTCCCTTCGCTTCCGCGCAGCTCGCGACGCCCCTCGTCGGCGACGTGGACTGCAAAGACTTCCAATACCAGGAGGAAGCCCAGGCGGTTCTCGACGCCACGCCGGGCGACCCCAACCACCTGGACGACGACAAAGACGGATTCGCCTGCGAAACCCTGCCGCACCGGCCGAAGCAGCCGGGCACGACCACGGCGACGGCGGAAAAACCGGCCACCACAACGCGTTCCGCGCCGAAGACGACCACCAAAACGCCTGCCAAAAAGCCCGCCACCACCGGCGGCCAGGTGAAGGTCAAGCCGGTCGGCGGCGTCGCCACCGGCGGCGGTGAGCCGGACGACGACGCCCCCGGATTCCTCGTGCTCAGCGGCACGCTGCTCGCCGCGACGGTGTCCGGCGGCATGGTGCTCTACCTGCGCCGGCGTCCGAGTTGAGGCACCCACGCCTGTGGCCCGCGGTCGCGGCGGTCGTCGCCGCGCTCGGCGTGGTCCTGGCCGTGGCCCTCGTCCTCGTCCTGTCGCCGAAAGCGCCGCAGGAGATCGCCCCGCCGAGCCCGGCCGCCACGAACCCGGCGGGCACCGCGAGCGTCGCGCACCCCGCGGCAGCGGCCGCCGACGGCCTCCCCGCGGCGAAACCGGCGTCCCTGACCATCCCGGCGATCGGCGTGCGGGCCGAGGGGATCAAGGACCTCGGCCTCACGCCGGACGGCGCGCTGGAAGTCCCGGGTGACGCCACGACGGTGGGCTGGTTCACCGGCGCGCCGTCGCCCGGGCAGACCGGCCCGGCGGTGCTGGCCGCGCACGTCGATTACAAGCACGTGCCCGGCGCCTTCTCCCGCCTGAAGGAGCTGCGCCCCGGCGAGCAGGCCAAGGTCGGCCGCGCGGACGGCCGGGTCGCGGTCTTCACCGTCTACCGGGTCGACCACTACCCGAAGGCGACGTTCCCGACCGACCAGGTCTACGGCGACACGCCGGACCCCGAACTGCGGCTCATCACCTGCGGCGGGGCGTTCGACCGGGAGAGCGGCAACTACCTCGACAACGTCGTGGCCTACGCGAGGCTCACCGCCGTCGAGGCCTGAGCCAGGTCGATCCGGGTCAGCTCGAGCCGCCGGTAGGTGCGCTCCCGGAGGGACCAGACGTCCAGGATCTCGCCGTCGAGCTCGGGGTAGGCGATGACCAGGTGCTCGTCGCCGTACGCGATGTCGACCGGCAGCCCGGCTTCGAGCTGCCAGCAGAGCTGCTGCTGCTTCGGCGTGAGCCGGCCCGCGTAGCGGTCGCTCATCGCCCGGGCGAGCTGCCCGCGCAGCAGGGCCGGCCCGCTCGCCGGGGCGGCCAGCAACCGCTCGGCGTGGCCGGCGGGATCGGGTGGGAGCTCGCCGGGTCCGGGGTCGCGGACGGCCACCGTCGGCTCGGCCTGGTCACGGGCGGGCAGCACGATGCTCCCGTCCGGGGCGTGCCGGGTCGGCGCATAACCCGCTTCACGCAACGCCTCCAGCGTGCCCACGGCATCCACAGTGGACGTCAACACGGTCGGCGCCACCGGGCGCAGGCCGAGTTTGGCGAGCTTCCGGTGCGCGGCGAGCTCGGCCAGCACGGCGGGTTCGCCGACGACGACGCTCGCGACGTCGAACACCTGCGCCTCGCCGTGCCGCCGCGCGACGTCGTTGACCAGGTACACCAGCGGCTGCGGCAGGTCGCCCGCGGCGATGGCGCGCAGGTCGTCGAGCAGTCCTTCCGTCGTCGCGCCCTGGTCGAACGCCCGCCGGACGGACGCCGGGGAGAACCGCCAGCTGGTCGCGGTGCCCTGCGCTTCCCGGTCGGCGACGCGGTCGAGCAGCGCGGCGAGCCGGGCGTCGGGCGAGCCGGGCACGATCGCCGTCAGATCGGTGCCGAACAACGCCGTCGTGCGGGCCCGGGCGACCAGTTCGCCGGTGACTTCGACGAGCCTTTCCGGGGCGAGCAGGGCGCGTCCGGCCGCGGTCACGGCGCCGTGCGCGACGACGCCGAGCAGTTCGCCCTCGCTGAGCGCGTCCCGGACGTGCCCGGCGAAGTCATCGGTCGGCAGCAGCGGCGCGTGCCACTCGGCGAGCCGGGTCAGCGCGTCGACGTCGAGCGCGTCGCCGGGAGCGAGCCGCGCCAGCAGCCGCACGACCAGCCGCCGCACCAGCGCGTCGACGTCGGTCTCGAACTCCGGCGGCGCCGGGTCCCACCAGGTCGTCAGCAGCAGGCGGTACAACAGCGCCGGCGCCGGCCGCGCGAGGTCCGGGCCCGGCGCGAGCGTGGGCGCGGGTGCCTTCTGGCCGCGACGCGGCGGCGGTGGCTCGTCGGCCACCAGCAGCCCGGCCTGCGCGGCGAGGTCGATGGCCAGCTCGATCTCCGCCGGGGTGGCCCCGGTGTCCTTGGCGAGCTTCTTGACCAGCCGGGTCCCGATCGTGCCGTCCTTGAGCAGCGGCAACGGTTCCGCGGCGGCCAGGTCGAGGATCGCCGACACGCGGTCGAGCAACCGCAGCGCGGCGGCCGACGACGCCGCTTCGGCCGCTTCGGCCCCGGTGTGGGTGACGGCGTACTCGGGTTCCGCGGGGGTGAACGGCAGCTGGTGGCCCGGGCCGCGCAGGGCGAGCGACACCTCGATCGGCATGGCCACGGTGCCGTGGTAGGTCCCGAACAGGAAGCCGTGGTCGAACGCCCAGCCCGCCGGGACCAGGCCGTCGACCTCGGGAACGCCGTCGGCCATGTCCAGCAACAGCTTCCGCGTCGCCGCGGGCGCGGTGGCGAAGAGCTCGCGGACGCGCTCGCCGTCCCGGAAGAAGCGGACGAGCCCGAGCAGGAGCTCCGGCTTGCGAGTGGCGTCGGGCAGGCCCAGGGCCCGCGACAGCGTGGCCAGCCGGCTCGTGCCGAGCTCCCCGAGCAGGTTCGCGACGGGCCGGCCGAGCCCCTCGGCGCCGAAACTGTTGCGGTGCAGCAGGTCCGGCAGCTTGACGCCGTCCTCGTCGCCCCACAGCAGGGCGCGTTCGGCCAGTTCGTCCACCGAGGACTCGACGGTGGCGGTGTCCGTGCCGAGCAGCCGGGCGACTTCCGCGACGGGCGCGGGCCGCTGTTCGAGCGCGTGGCACAGCTGGACGGCCCGCAGGACCTGCACCAGCGGCATCGGCAAGCCGAGCAGCGCGGCATCGACGGACCCACCCGACGCGAGCCGCGCGGCGACGACGTCCAGCCGCCGCGGCCACGGTTCCCGCAGCACGTCCGGCCGGTGGGCCAGCACCTTCGCCAGGGCGTCCTTGTCCAGGCTCGCCAGCCTGCCGCGCAGTTCGTCGGCGGTCGTCATCGGCCCAGGCTAAATCACCGTTCGCAGGCGACGCCGTCGCCGTCGCGGTCGAGCGCGGGCCGGTAACCGGGTTCGCCGCGGTGGAGCGGCGCCGCGTGGGCGGCCTTCGCCGCGGAGCAGTTCGCGTAGTAGACGCTGGGCGCCGGGGCTTCTTCGGTGGCCTCGACGGGCGGCGGGGGAGCTGCCTTGGTGGCCGGCGCCGGCTTCGGGGTCGCGACCGGGGCCGGGGTGGGCGCCGGGGCCGGCGCGTCGATGGTGCCTTGGCACGGCGGTCCCCACAGCCCGCTGACGGCTTGCTTCGCCGCGGTTTCGCCGGCGGCGAGCGCGGGCAAAGCGGCGGTGGCCGCGTACTTGAGATAGCCCTTTTGAATCGCCAGAGTCGCGTAGTCCTGCCCGCCGGCCAGCGTCAAGGAGATGCCTTGCGCAGTTTCCGCGCCGAGCGTGACGGCGGCGCCGGAAAGCGTCGAAGTGGCCCAGGCGAGCGATTCCGCCGCGTAGCAGCCGGTGCTCGCGACCGGGGCGATCACCCCGAGGACGTGCACCGTTTTGCTGGTGCCGTCGCTGCCGTTGACCACGACGGTCGCGCCGTCCGTCACGCTGCCGACCGTGTAGGTGACGGCCGCCGGCGCCGGGGTCGGAGACGGAGTTGCGCTGGTCGGCGGCGGTGCCGAGGTCGCCGGAGCGGCGGCGGTCGTGAGCTTCGGTTCGGGTGCCTTCCCGAAGATCGCACCGAGCGCGAACAGGACGGCGAAGGCGGCCAGGACGATCTTCAGCCAGTTCGGAAAGCGCTTCTTCGGCTGCATGCGGGATTTCCTCATTCCTCGAGCGACGTGCCGACGAGGTACTCGGGAAATTGCCTGCCCTCGTTACGCGGTGGCTCGTGATCGACCACCAGTCGTTATCCGGCGGAATGTTGCCGTCACGATCACGTTACGAACCACGACCGCGTGCCGAAAAGCTGTCACAAGCGCCCGCCGGGAAACGACCTGCGGACGTGATCGAATCCCTCCCGCTGCTCGGTGCCGGCGGTTACCCCGCCGCCGGCCTCGACTTCACCGCCGTGGACATCCGGACCACCGGGCTGCGCTCCGGACGCGTCGTCGAACTCGCCGCGGTGCGGGTCGCCGCCGGCGGCTCGGTCGCCGGTGAGCTGTCGACGCTGGTCGACCCCGGCCCCGGTGTGCCGCCCGGCCCGGCCTTCGTCCACGGCATCACCCGCGGCGAACTCGACGGCGCGCCGTCGTTCGGCGAGGTGCTGGGGCCGCTGCTCGACCTGTGTGCCGGCAGCGTGCTCGTGGCTCACGACCTCGCGGCCGCCGGGGCTTTCCTCGACCGCGAAATCGAGGCTCTCGGGGTCCGGATGCCGGTGCTGCCGGGCGTTTCGATCCTGGCGGCCGCCCGGTCGGTGGTGCGGCTGCCGAACTACCGGCCGGCCACTGTGGCGCACGCCTTCGGGGTGCCCGCCCGGCCCGGGCAGTCGGCGTTGTCCGGTGCGCGGACGGTCGCCCAGCTGGTGACGGGCTTGTTCGGGCGGTACGGCCTGACGTTCGCGACCCCGCCGGTCCTGCCCGGCCTGCCCCGGTTCGCCGACGGGCGGCTGCTTCCCCGCGCCGAGGCGTTGCCCGCCGAGCCGGGGTGGATGGCCGAGGCGCTCGAGCGGATCCCCGGCGGCGGGGCCGGGGACGGCTACCTCGACCTGCTCGCCGGGGTCCTCGCCGACCAGCACCTCGCGCACGACGAGGTGGCGGCCCTGGCCGCGTTGGCGAGCGAGGCCGGCCTGTCCGAAGAGCACGTGCGATCGACGCACGTACGGCTCGTGACCGCGCTGCGGGAGATCGCGGAACGGGACGGCGTGGTGACCGCCGCGGAATCGCGCGAGCTGCGGCAGGTGGCCACCGCACTCGGCGTCACCGACGCCGGCGACCTGCGGCCCACCGCGGCCGGGAAGCCGGCCCGGGTGCTGGTGCTCGGCACCACCGTGGCGGCCGACCGGCTGCGGGCCCGGGTCCTCGCCGAGGGCGTCCAGCTGGCCAAGAAGCTCACCGCGAGCGTCACCCACCTCGTGGCCGACGCGTCCGTGCCCGCGGACGAGCCCCGGCTGACGCGCGCCACCGAGCTGGGCGCCGTCCTGCTCGACGTCGGCGTCGCCCCGGTGGCCCTCGGCTTCGAACCGCCGCCCGCACAACCGGCCGCGGCGGCGCCCTCGAGGACGAAGCTCGTCGGCGGGCGGGTCCTGATGGGGATCGGGCTGCTGCTGATGTTCATCGTCGTCGTCGCGATGTTCGGGGGGACGCCGGTGGGTGCCGGAATCTTCTTCGCCGTGTTCGGGGTGGGTGCGCTGCTCGGCGGTTGGTGGCTGGCCGAGCCCGCCCCGCGCTAGCACCGGTTGCCCTGCGCGGCCCGTGCTCACCCTGCTTGGCGATGCCCCCGTGCGGCCTGGCCGAGCGGGACCCGGTTCACTGGCACCATGGCGGCAATTCCGGAGCTCGCGCTGCGGCAGATCGAACGGTGGTGCGCGCAGCGCGTCCCCGAGCACCTCCAGGACCGGATCCGGGTCGAGTGCCGGACCCGGGGCCGCGCGGTGACCATCGTCGAGCGCCGCGCGCCGTGGTCGCCGCAGGCCGGGCCCGACTGGAGCGAGCAGAAGATCGCGCAGCTGCGGTTCGACGAGTTCGGCATCTGGTCGGTGTGGTGGGCCGACCGGAACGGGAAGTGGCTGAGCTACCCGGACGCGCCGGTGGCCAGCACGCCGCCCGCGTTGCTCGCCGAAATCGACCGCAACCCCGGCGGGGTGTTCTGGGGCTAGGCGGGCGGCGGGAAGCGGACCTCGTTGCGGTCGATCTTCGCGTGGGCCGCGGCGGCCAGGTCGACGCCGAGCCGGTCGGCCAGCTGCAACAGGTACAGCGTGACGTCCGCGATCTCGTCCAGCACCTTCCCCGCCAACGCCTGATCCTCGCGCCACGCGTCGGATTCCTCGGGGGTCAGCCACTGGAACAGCGAGGTCAGCTCGCCGACCTCGCCGGAAAGCGCCATCACGAGGTTCTTCGGGGTGTGGTACGGCTCCCAGGCGCGGGCCGCGGCGAAGCCGCGCAGCCGCTGGGTCACGTCGTCGAGGTTCACGGCGCGATTGTGCCCGGTGGTCACCACGGCTTTCGGGGGTCCGGGTGGCGGAGCCCCCGGCCCGGGGCGAAGCCCCGGTCGTCACCACGGCTTTCGGGGGTCCGGGTGGCGGAGCCCCCGGCCCGGGGCGAAGCCCCGGTCGTCACAGTGCGCTAACGGCCGTATGGCGGACTGGCGTTGACCGGTGAATCTCTCACTCAATAGGTTGAACTTCGTCGGGATTGTGCGGGGACCAAGGCTGGGAAAGGAACGTCTTGAAGTACCTGCGATCCGTCCGCGGCCGCATGCTGGGCATCGCGTTCATCCCCGGCGGCGCGCTCGTCGCCGTGGCCGTGGTGATCGCGATTCTCCTGATCCACCAAGCGGTTCGGACCCGGGACATGGCCGTGGAGACGGCGGCCGCCGCGGACCGCACGGCCCGTGCGGTGGTCGCGCTGCAGGCCGAGCGGAGCGCGGCGATGGCCGCGCCCGAGCAGCGGAGTGCCGCATACGCGAATTACACGCAGCGGATCGAGTCCGCCATCGCCGGCCTGCGCGACTACGCGCGCCACGCCCCGGACGCCGAATCCGCCTACCAGCAGACGACCGCCGTCGAGCTGCTTTCCGTCGCCGAAGGCATGGATCGCTCCGATTCCCTCGCTCTGGCCGGGCTGGACAACGTGACGCGGGGATCGTTCACCTCCGCCGTGGCCTCCTACCGGGCCGATCTGGCCCGGGTCGTCCCGCAGCTCACCGAGAGTGGCCGGATGGCGTACGAATCGCTCACGCGTAGCGCCGAATGGAGCAGGCTGGCGGCCACCGAGAACGCCTTCACGGCCGCAGAACCGCTTCCGGTTCCCGAACCCACGTGGCGCAGCGCCTCCTACGCCGTGTCCGCTCAGCTCGGCCTGCTGTACACGCAGCAGAGCCAGTACGCCGTGCAGCTGACGCTCGACGACGGCCGCCGCACCCTCGCCGGTGCCCTGGCGGCGGGGACGGCGCTCCTGCTGTTCGCCGGGCTCCTGATGGTGGTGGTCCGGCGGCTGGTGGCGCGGGTTCCGGTGCCGGTCGTGCCGATCATGGTGCCGACCGTGCACGCGGCCATCCCCCGACCCCGCCACGCACGGTCACGACGGCCCGGTCTTCCGGATCCCTGGCCGCTGAAAGCCGTGTTCGACGACTTGCGCCGTCGATGAGCTGCTCACGCAACGTCATGGATTACTCCGAAAAGAGCACGCGGTTGGCCCACACGCGTGGCGGTGGCCGTCGGGCAGACTGGTGCGCGTGAGTCCCCCCTCGGATCTTCGCCCCTACCTGCGCACTTTGGACGCGGAGACGCTGGCGGACCTGCTGCACGCCCAAGCCGAGCGCGATCCGGAGCTGCGGCATTCACTCGAACTGCGCGCGGCCACCCAATCCGGTGACGTCACCGAAGCGCACCGGCTGCTGGACACCGCCGTCACCGACGGGAACGTCGAGTACGCCGCCAAGATCGGCGCGGTCCTCGACACGCTGCAGCGGATGCTCGACGCCGGCAGCCGCGCCGACCTCGCCCCGCTGGCCCGGCGCACGGTCGACGACATCAGCGAGGTGCTGGAGCAGTGCGGCGACCACGCCGGCGACCTGGCCGACCGGCTGGACCGGGCCGTGGAGCTGTACGCCCGCGCGTGCGCCGCCCGGCCGCCGGACCCGGAGAAGCTGGCCGACTGGATCCTCGAGGTCGAGTTCGACGGCCCTGGCCGCCCGGTGATCGACCTCGCCGAGTTCGCGACGGCGCTGGGTGAGCCCGGGCTCAAGCGGATCAAGTCCACTGTGGACGACGTGCTCGCGGCGAACGGGCCGGGCCACCGCCGCGACGTGGCCGAACGGCTGCGGGAGCAGCTGGCCGAGGTGCTCGGCGACGTCGACGAGCTGGTGGCGATCCTGTCGGCCAAGCCGCCGCGCGTGGACGTCAGCCTCAAGATCGTCCGGGTGCTGCGGGCCGCCGGGCGGCACAGCGAGGCCATCGCGCACGCCGCCCGCGCGCTGACGCACGACAAGCAACCGCCGTCACCGGAACCGGAAAGCGAAACCGCCCGGCGCCGTAAAGACTTCGACGCGCGGCCGGACCGCGAGACGTACGCCGCTCTCCGCGAGGCCGCGCAGGCCGCGGGGAAGTGGACGGTGCAGCGCCGGGACGCGCTGGCGTGCCTGCGCGAACGCGCCGCCGAAGGGGTCGAGCAGGCGGACGAGCTGGTCCGCGTCCTGCTCGACGACGACCGTCCCGACGAAGCCTGGCGCGCCTGTGTCCGGTTCGGGGCGTCCGCCGAGCTCAAGCTGGAGCTGGCGGAACAGCGGGCCGCCGAGCACCCGGCCGAGACGATCCCGGTCTTCCGCGAGCACGTCGACGAACTCATCGAACGCAAGGACCCGCAGGCCTACCAGGAAGCCGCCCGCCGGCTGAAGCTGTTGCGCACCTTGCACAAGCGGGCCGAGACAGCGGACGAATTCACCGCTTACCTGGCCGCGCTGGTGGAAAACCACCGGCGGAAAACCCGCCTGATCACGGAAATCCGGGCCGCCAGGATCGCCATGCCGAAAGCCGTAACCTCGCCGCGCACCCCTCGTTGACCCAGGCGAACCGGTGTTACACGTGCACCGGGACATCGTGAGCGCGCCAGGCGTCGCGGTGGCCCGGTTCCGTCGTCCCCGCTCGGCGCCTCCCCGCCGAGCCCGCGGCGGGACCCGCGCCAGGGCCACCGCGACCCACTCGCGGTGTCGAACCGGAGCTTCGCCCCGGGCCGGGGGCTTCGCCACCCGGACCCCCGCAAGAAGTGGGTGAGGTGAAAGCATGAAGCCATGAGCCCGGTCAGTCGCGCCCGCAAGAAGCCGCCGCAGCCCGTCACCCACAGCGTGACCGGCCTGTTCAAGGACGTCCTGAACGACTTCTCGGCGCTGGGCGCCGACCCCCAGCCGGTCGACGTCGAACTGCTCGCCTCCGAGGTGCTCGGCCAGTTCCGCGACCTGCCCGTCGAAGACGGCGAAGAGCCGCTCGGCCTGGAGCTCATCGCCTTCGCGCAGCGCAAGATCACGCCGGGTGCCGCCGCGCTGCTGGCCGCGCTGAAGGTCGTCGCCGAGACCGACGTCGAGCGCAAGGCCGCCGACGCCGGGCTGCAGGTCGTCCTCGGCCGCGGCATCCCCGCGCCCTCCTGGGCCGACGGGCTGGGCCGGCTCACCGCCGGCGAGTGCTGGCGGACCGGTGACGTCTACGGCGACGAGTCGTCCCTGCTCTGCGTCTTCTCCCACGGCGACCAGGCGTACGGCCTGCTCGCGCTGCTCGACTTCACCGAGGCCGGCCGGGTGCGGGACCTCGTCGTCATCGACCAGCCCGCCGATGTCCTCGCCGAGATGCGGGAGCAGTCCGATGCCGACCCGGAACTGGTCCTCTTCGAAGCGGTCGATCCCGCCGAGGCCCACCGCCTGATCGCGGACGGCCTCGCCGCCACCGACCACCTCGACGAGGCCGACGTCAGCGAGGACTACGCCCGCTTCCACGCGGTCGCGCTGACCTGGTGCCGCGCGCTTCCCGAGCCCGCGCTCGTGCCCGAGGTGGCCGAGTGGTCCGAAACCGAGCGCGCCGCCGTCGTCGAGCAGTTCGTCGCGGCGAGCGGTGAGGACGCCGGCGCCGCGCGCGCGATCGGTGGCTTGCTGCTCGAACACGGCCTGCGCACCGACCCGGGCAACCCGCTGCGCGTCGGGCCGGAGAAGATCGCGCGGTTCCTCGAGGGCTTGCTCGGCGAGGAGTACGAGCTCGACGCCGACCACGAGGACGCCGTCGAGCCGGTCGTGCTGGCCTGGGTGCAGTGGACGGGCGAGCGGGCGCACCTGACCGAGACCGCGATCGCCGCCCTCGACGAGGCCGTCTCCGACTACCTCGGCGAGTACGCCGACGATGACGACTCGCCGCTGGAGCGCTACTTCGCCGACACCGGCGACCTGTCGCCGACCGAACTGGCTGACGCGCTGGAGCGCCGGATGTTCGCCGTGCCGTCGCTGACCACGGAAATCGACGAGGAAGAGGTCGACCTCGACCCGACCGACCCCGACCAGCGCCGCGCCCTCGTCATCGCCGAGGCCGACGAGGACGAGGACGAGCAGCGGCTGATCCTGCGCGCCACGATCGTCGACCAGCTGTGGGACAACGAGCCCGCCGAGGTCTGGCCGGCCGTCGAGCGCCTCCAGGAGGGCGAGCTCGACCGCGACGAGATCTTCGAGCAGCTGATCGACACGCTGGAAAACAGCCTGCTGGACGGGGAAAACCTCGAATACGACGCCGACGCCTACGTCGAGGCGCTGGCCGAGCTCTGATCGTCAGGGGAGGGGGCCTGCCGGTTCGGCGGGCTTTCCCTTGCGCCGGCGTTCCTGCAGCCGGTCGTCGAAGTCGACGACGAACGTTCCGGCGGCCATCGCGATCAGCAAGGCCAGACCGAGCACCGCACCGACCCACGTGAGGATCATCGTGAACATCGTGGGCCTCCTCCCCAGCTCAGAGCCGTTTTCCTGACTTCTTCAGGGTCGCTTTCACAAGCGGCCGGGGATATCGGCCAACCGGTTACGGCTGCATGGCGCACCTCGGCCGATCGGCCGGAATCCGGAGCGGAGAGTCGCGAGATCGCGACGAATCGTGGCCGCGCACTCGCGCAGCGTGCGAATGCGCGGCATGTGGGTGACGGGGTGCGTGACTGTGACATCCGGGGCTTCGCCACCCGGAGCCCCCGATGAGATCGAGCGGGTCAGAGCTTGCGCAGGCGGACCCGGTTGATGGCGTGGTCGCAATCCTTGCGCAGCACCAGCGTCGCCCGCGGCCGGGTCGGCTTGATGTTCTCCATCAGGTTCGGCTCGTTGATCGAGTGCCACAGGTGCCGCGCCTCGGCGCGGGCCTCGTCGTCGGGCAGGCCGGCGAAGTGGTGGAAGTGCGACGCCGGGTCCGCGAACGCCGTGTGCCGCAGTTCGAGGAACCGCTCGACGTACCAGCGCTGGATGTCGTCGGTGTGCGCGTCGACGTAGATCGAGAAGTCGAACAGGTCGGACACCATCAGCCGCGGCCCCGGCTGCAGCACGTTCAACCCCTCGACGATGAGGATGTCCGGCTGCTGCACCACCTGCTCCTGGCCGGGCAGGATGTCGTAGGCCAGGTGCGAGTACACCGGCGCGGCGACGCGCTCGGCACCCGACTTGACCTCCGTGACGAACCGCAGTAGCGCGCGGCGGTCGTAGCTCTCCGGGAAGCCCTTGCGGTGCATGATCCCGCGCCGCATCAGCTCGGCCCGCGGGTACAGGAAGCCGTCGGTGGTGACCAGGTCGACGCGCGGGTGGTCCGGCCAGCGGGCGAGCAGCGTGCGCAGGAGGCGGGCGGTGGTCGACTTGCCGACCGCCACGCTCCCGGCGATGCCGATCACGAACGGGACCTTCGTGCCGCGGGAGTCGTCACCGAGGAACGTCGTCGTCGCCTCGTAGAGCCGCTGGCGCGCGGCGACCTGCAGGTTGATCAGGCGGGACAGCGGCAGGTAGACGTCGGCCACCTCGGCCAGGTCGACCTGCTCGCCGAGGCCGCGCAGCCGCAGCAGCTCGGCCGCCGTCAACGGCAGCGGCGTCGAACTTCGCAGTTCTTTCCATTGTTCCCGGTGCAGCTCGACATACGGGCTGAGTTCGCGGACCCGGGTCATCGCACACCCTTCCGGCCGTCGCCTGCACTGGCGGACGTTTCACCTGCGTGATTAACGGTAGGGCTTATGGCCGGTTAAAGCGCTGTGACGTAGTCCACCCCCCAACCGGGGTTGATCACCGAGCGTCACGATTTCCGAAGACTTCGTCCCAGGCCGCGGCGACCTGCCGGGCGCAGGTCTCGGGGGCGACGCCACCGACGCCGGTGCCGAGCCCCGGCATCGCGACCGTGTGGACGAACTCCCGAACCGGGCCGTGGTCGAGCCGGCCGTCGCGCCAGGTCAGGAACACCGCGCGGGCGGCGAGGTAGGGGTGGACGGTGTCGGCGGGCAGCAGTTCGCCCGGCTCCCGCATGGTCGGCGCGCTGATCAACCACGCCGGCTCGGCTTCGCCGGTCGGCACCACCACGGCGTCGCCGATCGGCAGCTCACCGCCGTGGAAGGCCAGGACGGCGCTGCGGACGCTCTGCTCCACGCCCGGGAACGCCCGCGCGTAGACGGCGTCGATACCGCCGCGCATCCAGCCGTAGGAGTTGGCCGGGCTGACCACGGCCTGGGCCACGACGTCGAGCACCGACCCGCGGTGCACCCGGACCCGGCCGGCGAGCTTCTGCGCGGCGGCGGTCCAGGCATCGGCGAGTGGTTCATCGACGGCGCACAGCACCAGCTCCGGTGCGCGAGGGGCGACCGGCGGCTTGGCGCCCTCACGTCCGGCGTGCGTGCCCGATTCGGCGGTCACGCCCTCAGCATCGCAAAAAATGCCACCCGGCGTAACCGGTTCCCGTACCGGCTGTCCGAGTGAATGTCGCCACGGCCAGGCCCCGTAGCCTGGGTGCTGTGTCACGGATCGCATACTTCGGCCCCCGGGGGACCTTCACCGAACAGGCCGCGCGGGTGCTCGCCGCCGGCGCGGAACTGATCCCGGTCGAGACCATCAGGCAGGCGATGACGGCCGTCCGCGAGGGCGCGGCGGACGCCGCCTGCGTCCCCATCGAGAACTCCGTCGAAGGCGTGGTGCCCGCCACGCTCGACGCGCTCAGTGAGGCGGAGCCGCTGGTCGCCGTCGCCGAGACCATCCTGCCGATCCACTTCAGCGTGCTGACCCGGCCCGGGGGCGGGGAGATCCGGACCGTCGCCAGCCACCCGCACGCGTTGGCCCAGGTCCGAGAGTGGCTCGACGCGCACCTGCCCGGCGCGAACGCGGTGGCGTCGTCGTCGACGTCCGCCGCCGCGGTCGGCGTGCTGGACGGCGACTTCGACGCGGCGGTCTGCGCCCCGGTGGCGGTCGAGCACTACGCCCTCGACGTGCTGGCCACCGAAGTCGCCGACGTCACCGACGCGGCGACGCGGTTCCTGCTGGTCCGCCGGCCGGGCGAGCTGCCGGAGCCGACCGGCGCGGACCGGACGTCCGTGGTCGCCGCGGCCGCGAACCGCACCGGCACGCTCGCCGAGCTGCTCACCGAGCTGGCCAGCCGCGGCATCAACCTGACCCGGCTCGACGCCCGGCCGACGCGCAGCAACTTCGGCGAGTACCGCTTCTTCATCGACTTCGAGGGGCACGTGGCCGAGCCTCGGGTCCTCGACGCGCTGACGGCGTTGCGCCGGCACTGCCGCAACCTGCGGTTCCTCGGCTCGCACCCGCGTGCCGACGGCGTCTCCACCACGATCGAGCCCGGTTTCGGCAACGACGACTTCCTCGAAGCGGCCGCGTGGGCCGACGCCGTCCGCAAGGGGGCCCAGGCGTGAGGCTGCTGCTCATCCGCCACGGGCAGACCGACGGGAACGTCCGCGGCGCGCTCGACACCGCCCTGCCCGGCCCGCCGCTGACCGAGCTCGGCAGGCGGCAGGCGGACGCCCTCGCGGCGCGGCTGGCCGAGGAGCCGCTGGTTGCCGTCTACGCGTCGCAGGCGACGCGCGCCCAGCAGACGGCGGCGCCGCTGGCCGCGCGGCTCTCCCTGGAGGTGCAGGTCGTCGACGGGGTGCACGAGGTCGTCGCGGGTGACCTCGAAGGCGCGACCGACCACGCGTCGATCCGGACCTACATGGAGACGGTCCGGCGCTGGACGCTCGGCGAACTGGCGCCGTCGCTGCCCGGCGGCGAGAGCGGCACGAGCGTGCGCACCCGGATGCTGGACGCGGTCGGCCGGCTGCGCGCCAAGCACGAGCAGGCCGACCCGGACGGGGTGATCGCCCTGGTCAGCCACGGCGGCGCGATCCGGCTGGCCGCTGAATGGCTGGCCCCGAACGTGCACCCGGACGTCGCCAACGCGGCGCTGATCCCCAACACCGGTCTCGTGGAGCTGGTGGCGCAGCCGGACGGCTGGTGGCGCTGCCTGACCTGGGTCGATACGCCGCTCTGAAGACCCGAACGTGTGATCCTGTCACGTTTAGAACACGTCCGGTGGGGAATTTACGAGAGCGGCCAACCCGCCCGCGACCCGGTACGTCTACCCAGTAGCACCACACCAGGGAGGCGATTGACATGAAGCTTTCACGGTTGTTCCCGGTCGTCGCGGCTTCGGCGGGCGTCCTCGCGCTCTCCGCCTGCGGCGGGGGCGGCACCACGAACGCGGCGAACAGCTCGACGCCGTCGACCTCGGCGTCGCCGACCGCCACCACCACGGTCACCACCGCCCCGCCGAGCCCCACCTCGGCGCCGGCCGAGCCACCCGCCGCCCAGCCCGCCGACAACGGGCTGTGCAAGTCCGGAGACGTCAAGCTCTCGCTCGGCCCGGGCGACTCGGGCGCCGGCTCGACGTTCCGGCCGCTGCTCATCAGGAACTCCAGCGCGAAGCCCTGCACCATCCAGGGATTCCCCGGCGTGTCCTATGTGGCCGGTGCGGACGGGCACCAGGTCGGCAAGGACGCCTTCCGTGACGGCACCAAGGGCAACGCCGTCAAGCTGAACCCCGGCCAGACCGCGGCCGCCGACATCCAGTTCGTCAACGTGCGCAACTACGACCCGGGCACCTGCCAGCCGACGCCGGTCAAGGGCCTGCGCATCTACCTGCCGCAGGAGACCGCGTCGAACTTCGTGCCGGACGACGGCACCGGCTGCGCGAGCACGAAGATCCCGGGCAACCAGCTCGCGGTGAAGACGGTCCACCCCGCCTGACCTGGACCCGCTCCGCCGCCTCTCGGCGGACGGCTGTTCAGATCCGGCCGCAGATCTCCTTGGCCTCGGTCAGGTGCCGCTGGCCGGCGATGTCGTTGAAGTGCAGGCTCAGCACCATCCGGCTGACGCCGTCGACGTGGTCGGCCAGCGACTGGTAGTTGGCGTTCACCTGGGCGGCGGCCGCGGACAGCTCACGCGCCGCCATCATCCGGTGCAGCCGCTCCGAGCTGAGCCCGGGTGTCAGCGACGGCTGCGCGTCCCGGCTCGTGTCGGGCAGCTCGCCCACGCGGTCGAGCGCCTGGCACGCCGCGACGGCGTCTTCGAGCGCGCCGGCGTGCACACCGGACAGTCCCCACAGGAGCCCGAGCACGCTGCCGCCCAGCACGAACCCGGCCACCGCGCACACCACGAGCAGCCGGCGTGACGGCGGGGGCGGGGTGGAACCGGACTCAGCGGGAGGCTCGTCGAAGTCGGGATCGGCGTCGGTGCCGGTCCCCGGGTCCACGGTGCGCATGAGTTCCTCCTCACCACGTGGGTGAGGGGCTATTTCAGCTCACAATCCCGGATCGTGGTGGGTCAGCGCCGCGGCTGAGTCCGATTCGTCACCGAGCAGGCCGTGCCGCAGCGCACCGAAGGCGAACGCGGCGATCGCCAGCATCGCCACGCCGGACACGGCGAACGTCCGCGCGGCCGAGCCGAGCCGCTCGGTCAGCACGCCACCCAGCAGCGCGCCGAGCGGGATCGCGCCCCAGACGACCGTGCGCCACACCCCCAGCACCCGGCCGAGCAGCTCGCCGGGCACCAGCGTGTGCCGGGCCGTCGCGAGCACGACGTTCACCGCCACCACCGCCGCCGCGAACAACCCGAACAGCGCCGCGCCCGCGACCGGCGAGCGCACCAGGCCCATCCCGCCGAACCCGAGGCCGCAGCAGACGATCCCGCCGGTGACGACCGCGAGCCGGCCGGTCGCCCGCACCAGCCGCGGGGCGACGCCCGCGCCGAGCAGGCCACCGATCCCGCCGATGAAGGCGAAGAACCCGAAGGTCGCGTCGGACAGGTGGAGGTCCTCGAGCGCGTACAGCACCAGCTGCGCCTGCGCGAGTTCGCTGACCAGGCTGAGCAGCCCCGCGACGACGACCAGCCGCCGCAGCAGCGGGCGCCGGCGCAGCCAGCGCAGGCCGTCGGCGAGCTCGGTGCGGAGTTTCGCCGGTGGCTCCGCCTTGCCGCGGTAGGTGCCGGCCAGCCCGAGCAGCACCGCCGCCGCGATCGTGAAGCCCGCGGAATTGAGCATGAACGGGAAGGCGGCGAAGAGCGCGAACGTCAGGCTGCCGACCGGGCCGCCGAGGAACGTCTGGCCGACGATCTCGCAGGCCTGCAGCTTGCTGTTGGCCGAGTCGAGCGAACCGTCGCCGACGACCGCCGGGATCAGCGCGTTCGCCGCGCTGTCCGCGATCGTCTCGGCGGTCCCGATGATCAGCGCGGTCAGGTAGATCAGCCAGATCGTCGTGCCGCCGGCGGCGACGAGCACGGCCAGCGCGCCGACCGCGGCGGCCCGGGCGGTGTTCGCGACGATCATCGCGCGCCTCCGGTCGACCCGGTCGACCAGCGCACCGGCGACCGCGGCGAACAGCAGCCATGGCAGGAACTGGGTGGCGGACAGCCCGGCGATGAGCACCGGATCGCGGGTCAGCGTCGTGGCCAGCAGGGGCAGGGCCACCTTGCCGATGCCGTCCCCCAGGTGGGACGCCGCGCTCGACGTCAGCAGCCAGGTGAGTCTTCGCGCGTTGACCATCGGGGCCCCCGGCACAGGTCGCAGTCACCCAATGACTTCGGGTAACAGGATAAGTGGGGATCACCCGGTTGTGGTCACGGTGTTGCTACTAGCGCGTTTTAGCCCCAGCCGAGTTCGTGCAGCCGGGCGTCGTCGATGCCGAAGTGGTGACCCAGCTCGTGCACGACGGTGATGAGGACCTCCTCGACGACCTCGTCCTCGTCCTCGCACATGGCCAGGATCGGCTGCCGGTAGATCGAGATCCGGTCGGGCAGCACCCCGCCGTACGACGACGTCCGCTCGGTCAGCGCGATCCCGTGGTAGAGCCCGAGGATGTCCGGCGCCTCGTCGTTGAACTCCTCGACGAGCACGACGACGTTGTCCATCGCGCGCGCGAACTCGGGTGGCACCTCGTCGAGGGCTTCGGAGACCAGCTCTTCGAACCGCTCCCGGCTCATCTCGACGGGCATCAGCCGCCCTGCTTCGCCGTCGAAGGGGCGGGATTCGGCGTGGCCGGGCCACCGCCGCCGTCCGACGGCGGGCCGCCGTCCTGGGGCTGGCCGCCGTCCGGACCGGCCGGGGCGGCCTTGACGCTGCCGGTCACCGCCTGCAGCCCGCTCTTGTCGGGTAGCGCCGAGGCCACCTTGCAGTTGACCTTGGTCGAGCCGGTGTCCCAGCTCTCCTGCTCCCGCAGGTCCCAGGTCAGGATCAGCTTCTTCGCGTCGAGGTCGGCGCCGCCGGTGTAGTCGGCCGCCGCCTTGGTGCACTCGGTGTCGAGCCAGGCCTTCTGGTTGTCCTGGGCGGGGTAGCCGTCCTTGAAGTTCGTCTTGAGGTCGAGGGTCGCGACGATCTCGTACGAGTGCGGCTTCGTGCAGTCGATCGGATCGCCGACGCCCTTGCCGAGCAGCGCCAGGCAGGTGCCCGGCTCGAAGACCAGCGACTGGTCCTGGTCCTTGGCCGGCCCGGTCGTCGGCAGCAGCTTGCCGCCGGGGCCGGCCCACTGCAGGCCGCACCGCAGCTGGCGGTCGCCGTCTTCCCACTGTGACGGCGTCGGGCGGAGCAGGTTCGTCGTGAGCCTGCCGTACGGGTCGAGTTTGTGCCCGAGGTACGGCTTCACGTCCGAGGTGCACTTCTGCTGCGCGATCTGCTGCCACTGGTCCAGCGACGGGACGGGCGCGTCCTCCGGGAACTGGGGGCCGATGTCCACGAGCGTGGTCACCTCGAACAGGTGCGGCTGGGTGCAGGCGACCTTGCGCGCGTCGCTCGCGTCCGGGTTGTCCCAGGTCAGGCAGCTGCCGGGCGGGGAGTGGAACGCCTCCTGGGCCGCCGCGGACAGCTTGCCCGCGCCGCCACCGGAGCCGCCGATGACGCCGTCGCTCCAGGAGAACACGACGCTGAGCGCGAGCGCGATGAGCGCGCCCGCGAAGATCCCGCCCATCACGACGCGGGTACGCAACGTCTGCGTGGCGGTGGGGAACCGATCGGCGCTGGGAGACATCGCAGTCCATGATGCCCGCGCCGCGCATGACGTGCGCGGTCCGGGTGGTTAGGGTGGTCACGGTTTCGCGGTGGCCGGTGATTACGGAGCGCACATGACGCAGGACAACAATACTGGGGACCAGCCGCCCCCCGAGCCGCCGGCGCGCGGCTCGATGAGGTTTCAGGACTCGAACACGCAGCCCCGCGAGCCCTCGCTGGCCGAGCAGCGGGCTCGCCGGCAGGCGCTCGCCCAGGAGGAGCGCGACGAGGAGCTGGCCCGCCAGTCCGACGCCAAGGCGGCGACGCGGCGCAAGATCCTGATCGGCAGCGGCGTCACGGTCGGGCTCGTCGGCCTGGTCGCGACGTTCTACGCGGTCGCCAAGCCGGCGGGCGAGGTCACCGCGGTCTGCACGGACTCCAACGGCGTCGTCCAGCCCGACGACAACTGCGACGAGAACTACGTCACCAGCCACCACGGCTACTCCAGCGGCGGGTTCTGGTTCATCCCGATCAACGGCGGCGGCTACCAGAGCTACCGGTACAACTACGGCGGCTCCGGCACGATCGGGCAGCGCGTTTCCGGGGGTTCGTACGACCCCCCGTCGGCGCGGACCAGCGTCAACACGAAGTCCGGCAAGTCCGTCCAGCGCGGCGGGTTCGGCATCAGCGGCAAGAGCGGCAGCACCGGCGGCAGCGGCAAGAGCGGGGGATCGTAGGTGTACCGGGACCGGCGTGAGCCGCGGCGCGACTGGCAGCGGATCGTCGAAGAGCAGGGACTCGTCTACGGCACGCCGGCCCGCGACAGCAGCGGCCGGGTGCGGCCGTACTGGGACGAGTCCGTGCACTACGTCTTCGACATGGACGAGGTCCTCTCGCTCGAAGCCGACGTCGAGCTGCTGCACTCGATGTGCCTGGAGGCCGTCGACAACGTCGTGACGACCGAGGGCTACCAGCGGTTCGGCATCCCGGAGTGGGTCTGGCCGCACATCGCCGAGTCGTGGAAGCGGCAGGACCCGCACGTCTACGGCCGGTTCGACCTGCGCTACGACGGCAAGTCGCCGGCGAAGCTGCTCGAGTACAACGCGGACACGCCGACCACGCTGCTGGAGGCGTCGCTGCTGCAGTGGCACTGGAAGACCGACGTCTTCCCGGACGACGACCAGTGGAACTCGATCCACGAGAAGCTCGTCGAGCGGTGGACACAGCTCCGGGACAAGCTGCCGTCGAACGAGCTGCACTTCACCTGGTCGGCGGCCGACCCGAGCGGCGAGGACAACGTCACCACGGCGTACCTGCAGGAGACCGCGGCCGAGGCCGGCCTCGACACGGTCGGCCTGGCGATCGAGGAGATCGGCTGGGACCCGCTGCTCAAGCGGTTCGTCGACCTCGAAGAGCAGCAGATGGCGACCGTGCTGAAGCTGTACCCGTGGGAGTGGGTGGTCGACGAGGAGTTCGGCCGCAACGCCGTCGAGTCGCTGCCGCGGACGCTGTGGATCGAGCCGCTGTGGAAGATGATCCTCTCCAACAAGACGCTGCTGGCGATCCTGTGGGAGAACTACCCGGGCCACCCGAACCTGCTGCCCGCGTTCGCCGACGACCCCGGCATCCTCACCGAGTACGTCCGCAAGCCGAAGCTGGGCCGTGAGGGCGCGAACGTCCAGATCGTCGCGACCGGCTACGAGACCCAGACCGACGGGGTCTACGGCGCCGAAGGCTTCGTCTACCAGGCGTTCGATCCGCTGCCCGAGTTCGACGGCTACCGGCCGGCGCTCGGTGCGTGGATCGTCGGCGACAGCTCCGCCGGGCTGGGCATCCGCGAGACCGGCGGCCTGGTCACCGACGACGGTGCGGCATTTGTCCCACACCGCATCGTCGAGTCGTGATACAACACCGTCGCTGATCAGCTCTTTTCCCCTGGGAGAAAATTCGTGAACACGACCCTTGCGCTGTCCGACACGTTCGGCTCCGACCTCGTGCGGGGGATCGGCGCGATCCTGCTGTACGGCGTCATCGGCCTGCTGCTGATGTTCGGCGGCTTCTGGGCGATCGACTGGACCACGCCCGGCAAGCTGTCGAAGCTGGTGACACAGGGCCTGCCGAACGCGGTGATCGTGACCGCGTCCGGGCTCCTCGCGATGTCGTTCATCGTCGTCGTGGCGATCTTCAACTCGGCGAGCGACCTCACCGAGGGCCTGATCACGTCGCTGGTCTACGGCCTGCTCGGGATCGTCGTCCAGGTGGTCGGGGTCCGGCTGCTGGAGTGGGCGACCCGCATCGACGTGGCCTCGACCATCGAGAGCGAGAAGTTCGCCCCGGTGAGCATCGTCGTCGCGGCGGCGCACATCGGCCTGGGCCTCGTGGTGGCGGTCGGCATCTCCTGATCTTGGCCGGAGTGGGCCGTTCGCACTAGCGTGGGTCCGTGCGCCTGCTGAGGACACCGGACGACCGGTTCACGGACCTGCCCGACTTCCCCTTCGAACCCCGGTACGCCGAGCTGGACGACCCGCACGACGGCCGGATCAGAGTCGGCTACGTCGAGGCGGGCCCGGCGGACGGTCCGGTCGTCCTGCTGCTGCACGGCGAGCCGAGCTGGTCGTTCCTGTACCGCAAGATGCTGCCGGTGCTGGCGTCGGCCGGGCTCCGGGCGATCGCCCCGGACCTGGTCGGCTTCGGCCGGTCCGACAAGCCGGCGAACCAGGCCGACCACAGCTACGCCCGGCACGTCGAGTGGATGCGCGGGTTCGCGTTCGACGCGTTGGACCTGCACGACGTGACACTGGTCGGCCAGGACTGGGGCGGCCTGATCGGGCTGCGCCTGGTCGCCGAGCACCCGACGCGGTTCTCACGGGTGGTCGCGTCCAACACCGGCCTGCCGAGCGGCGACCACGACATGCCGCCGGTGTGGCACGCCTTTCGCGAGGCAGTCGAGAAGGCGCCGGTGCTGGACGTCGCGCGGTTCGTGCAGTCCGGGTGCGCGTCCACGTTGCCGGATCCGGTGCGGGCCGCTTACGACGCGCCCTTCCCGAACGAGACGTACAAGGCCGGTCCGCGGGCGATGCCGGGGCTGGTGCCCTACCGGCCCGACAACCCCGCGACGGAGGCCAACCGCGCGGCCTGGAAGACGTTGAGCGGGCTGGATGTGCCATTCCTGGTCGCGTTCTCCGACGGCGACCCGATCACGGGTGGGATGGCTCCGGTTCTGCAGCGCTCGATGAGGGGCGCGCAGGGGTTGGCGCACCCGGTGATCGCCGGGGCGGGACACTTTCTGCAGGAAGATGCCGGTGAGGAACTGGCCGAGCATGTGGTGCGGTTCGTGCGGGGCTGAGCAGCTGAAACTCCGACCGGAGGGGCGGGGGAGGTCGGATCCGCTCTGCCGCGGCAGAGTTTTCTGCTGTGGCAAAAGACTGTCCTCGCCGGACCGGCAGGCTCCGGGATGGCCACCCGGATCGCTGCCCTCTCCCTTTCGCGTGTGGGCCGCTGGGTGGTCATCCCGTCGCCTGATTGAGGCCTATCACTTTGAGCCGGGCCCGCAAGCTTGCGTTGTCGTCTTGCCTTGGTCTTGGGGTTGCGGGCCCGGCTCAAAGTGATTTTTGCGGCCTCAGGCGACGGGATGACCACCCCGCTCCTTGGTGTGGGGGCTTCTGTCAGGCCAGCGCTGCGTGGGTTGCCGCCAGGGAGTCCGCCAGGATGTCCAGGCCTTCCTGGGCTTCGTCCGCTGTGAGGGTCATTGGGGGGCCCAGGCGCAGCACGTTGCCGTGCAGGCCGCCCTTTCCGATCAGCAGCCCGCGCTTCTTCGTCTCCTCCAGCATTCTTGCCGCCGCCGGGATGTTCGGCGTTGTTGTGCCCGGCTTGATCAGCTCCACTCCGATCATCAGGCCCTTGCCGCGGACCTCGGCGACCAGGGGCGACTCCGCCGCCTGCAGGCCCTTGATCAGCTGCGCCCCGCGGGCTGCGCAGTTGGCCTGGAGGTTGTGGTCCTTGATGTAGTCCAGGACCGCCGTTGCGCCGGCCATCGAGACCGGGTTGCCGCCGAACGTCGAGAACGACTGGGCCTGGAAGCAGTCCAGGACGTCGGCGCGGGCCACCACGCCGCCGACAGCCAGGCCGTTGCCCAGGCCCTTGGCGAACGTCATCATGTCCGGGGTCACGCCGTGCGCCTCGATGCCCCAGAAGTGCTCGCCCGTGCGACCCCAGCCCGTCTGGACCTCGTCCGAGATGAACAGCACCCCGTACTCGTCCAGCACCTCCTTCATGGCCCGGAACAGCCCGTCCGGTGGCAGGCTGAAGCCGCCCACGCCCTGGATCGGCTCGGCGATCAGGCACGCCACGTCGCCCGCCGTCGCCGTGTCCAGGACGTCCACCAGGTCCGCGACGCACGCGTCGATATACGCGGCGTCCGACATGTCGCGGAAGGGGCTGCGGTAGCGGTAGCCGCCGTGGACGTAGTTGACCTTCACCGGGCTCAGCGCCGACGCCGACCAGCCGCGGTTGCCGGTGATCGCGACCGTGCCGAACGAGCGCCCGTGGTAGGAGTTCCGCATCGCCAGCACCTGGTTGCTGCGGCGGTACTGCGTCGCCAGCATCAGCGCCGTGTCGTTGGCCTCGCTGCCGGAGTTCGTGAAGAACACCTTCGCGTCCGGGATGTTCGAAAGCTTGGCGATCCGCTCGGCCAGCTCGACCTGCGACCGGATCAGGTACAGCGTCGACGTGTGCAGGATGCCCGTGTCGAGTTGCTTGCGGACCGCGTCGCCGATCTCGGCGACGTCGTAGCCCATCGAGTTGGTCAGCACCCCCGCGAAGAAGTCCAGGTACGTGCGCCCCTGGGAATCCGTCATCCGGCGGTCGTGCGCGTGCACGATCTCGATCGGCTCTTCGTAGAGCAGCGACATCCAGGACGGCATGACTGCGCGGTGCCGGGCCAGCAGCTCGTCGGTCATCGGGCGCCTCCTCAGGGTTTCCCTGGAGTATGAGGAGGCCGTGAACAGCGCTTCAACGATCAGACTGTCGGGATAACCCAGTAGGGCCGCACAGTCTGTACGGACTACCCTCTGACCCGTGATTGACCCCAGGACTCTGCGCGATGACCCGGAAGCCGTGCGCGCGTCGCAGCGCGCTCGTGGTGAAGACGAGGGAGTGGTCGACAAGCTGCTCTCCCTCGACACTCGCCGCCGGTCTTCGATCGCGGCCGCCGACAAGCTGCGCAACGAGCAGAAGCTCCTGGGCAAGCAGATCCCGAAGGCGCCGCCGGAGGAGAAGCAGCAGCTGCTGGCCACGGCCAAGGAGCTCGCCGCGCAGGTCAAGGCGGCCGAGGTGGAGCAGAACACCGCGTCGGAGGAGTTCGACACGCTCTTCCGGACCGTGCCGAACCTGGTCCACCCGGACGCCCCCGTCGGTGGCGAGGACGACTTCGCCGTGGTCAAGCACGTCGGCGAGCCGACGAAGCTCGGCTTCACCCCGAAGGACCACCTCGAGCTGCTCGAAGGCCTCGGCGGCGTCGACATGGAACGCGGCGCGAAGGTCTCGGGCTCGCGGTTCTACTTCCTCACCGGCGTCGGCGCGCAGCTGCAGCTCGGCCTGCTCAACATGGCCATCGCGCAGGCGCTCGAGAACGGCTTCACGCCGATGATCACGCCGTCGCTGGTCCGCCCGGAGATCATGGCCGGCACCGGCTTCCTCGGGCAGCACTCGAGCGAGATCTACCACCTCGCGGACGACGACCTCTACCTCGTCGGCACGTCGGAGGTGCCGCTGGCCGGCTTCCACTCCGACGAGATCCTCGACCTGACCGACGCGAAGCGCTACGCGGGCTGGTCGTCCTGTTACCGCCGCGAGGCCGGCTCCTACGGCAAGGACACCCGCGGCATCATCCGCGTCCACCAGTTCGACAAGGTGGAGATGTTCGTCTACGCCAAGCCGGAGGAGGCCGAGGCCGAGCACGCGCGGCTGCTCGGCTGGGAAGAGGAGATGCTCGCGAAGATCGAGGTGCCTTACCGGGTGATCGACACCGCGACCGGCGACCTCGGCACGTCCGCGCACCGCAAGTTCGACTGCGAGGCGTGGATCCCGACCCAGGAGACCTACCGCGAGCTGACCTCGACGTCCAACTGCACGACGTTCCAGGCCCGCCGGCTGGCGATCCGCTACCGCGACGACAACGGCAAGCCGCAGGTCGCCGCGACGCTCAACGGCACGCTGGCCACCACCCGGTGGATCGTCGCGATCGTCGAGAACCACCAGCAGGAGGACGGCTCGGTCCGCGTGCCGGAGGCGCTGCGCCCGTTCGTCGGCGGCAAGGAAGTCCTCACGCCCCGCTGAATCGGGTGGATCCGCGGTGCTGCTCCGTTCGTCCCAGTACAGTCCGGGCCGAACGGGAGGACCTAATGCGGAACAAGTGGCAGGTCGCGGCGGCGCTGGCGGCCGTGACCGTGGTGACCGGCTGCACGGTGACGGTCGGTGGCTCGGCGTCGCCCGTGCCGGGCCAGGGCCCGATCGTCAAGGCGGCCGACGCCTGCACGCTGCTCGACCAGGCCCAGGCCGACGCCCTCGGCTACCAGTCGCCGGGCCGTTCGGTGAAGGAGAACAAGGAGCGGCTCCAGCCGCCGATGTGCCTCTGGAGCTCGAAGGACGACATCGAGCCGTCGGCCGTCCTCAACGTCGGCATCGCCTCGGACATGGACTTCAACGAGTACATCTCCGGCGCCGTCAAGAAGTCCGAGCCGCAGCAGGTCGGCGGCCTCAGCTGGACGCAGTACGCCTCGATCCTGCCCGACGACTGCACGTTCTACGCGCTGCTCGGGGCCAAGTCGTTCGCCTACGTCGGCGTCTCGGCGGGCAAGATCGACAAGTCGTGTGAACTGGCGAGGACCGTGATCCCGCAGGTCGCGGCCCACCTGCCGGGCGGGCAGGACGCCCCGCCGCTCACGCCGTCGACGTCGGCGAAGCCCGAGCCGGGCGGCCCGCTGCTGTCGGCGGACCCGTGCGCGATGCTGAAGCCCGACCAGGTGGCGCAGCTGAAGGACATCTCGCCCACCGGCGAGAAGGACACCTCGTCCACGGTGCCGGACGCGTCGTACTGCCTCTGGGACGACACCGACGGCGACGGCGGCCAGAAGGCGTTCGAGGTCTGGTTCGGCCCCAGCACGCCGGTCGGGGACTGGCCGGGCGCGAAGGGCGTCAACCCGACCGAAACCGCCGACGTCGGCGGCCGGAAGTGGGGCCTGTTCCCGAACATGGGTGGCCTGCGGGTGAACTGCGGCGCGACCCTGGCCATCACCGACACCTCGTCGGTACAGGTGGTCAGCGGGTTCATCGGCGATGACGCGAAGACCTGTGACCTCGTGAAGCAGGGCCTGCCGCTGGTGACCGCGAACCTGCCCGGCTAACCCTCGGAGACCTGGTCCGCGATGTGGCGCGCGATCTCCAGCGCGCTCGTCGCGGCCGGCGACGGCGCGTTCAGGACGTGCACCTGGTCGCGCGCGGTCTCGATGAGGAAGTCGTCGACGAGCGAGCCGTCGCGGCGCATCGCCTGGGCGCGCACGCCGGAGCCGTGGCGGACGATGTCGTCCTCGGTGACGGCCGGCACGAGCCGCGCGAGGCTCGCGGCGAAGCGCTTCTTGGAGAACGAGCGGCGGACCTCGTCGAGCCCGGTCGGGAACGCGTACTTGCGCGCGAGCCGCCAGACGCCGGGGAAGGCAGCGACCTCGGCGACGTCCTTGGCGGAGAAGTCGCCCCAGCGGTAACCCTCGCGGCGCAGCGCCAGCACGGCGTTCGGGCCGGCGTGGACGCTGCCGTCGAGCATGCGCGTGAGGTGCACGCCGAGGAACGGCAGCGTCGGGTCCGGCACCGGGTAGATCAGGCCCTTGACCAGGTGCCGCCGGTCCGGCTTGAGCTCGTAGTACTCCCCGCGGAACGGCACGATCTTCGCGGACGGCGTCAGCCCGGCCAGCCGCGCGACGCGGTCGGAGTGCAGGCCGGCGCAGTTCACCAGCGCATCGGCCTGGACGACGTCGTCGCCGGTCGCGACCTCGACCCCGCCGTGGCTCCCGGCCCGGATGGCCAGTGCGGGCGAGTCCAACCGGAGGTCGACGCCGGCTTCGTCGAGCAGCCGGACGAGCGTGTGGCAGACGGCCGGGAAGTCGATGATCCCGGTGGATTCGACGCGCAACGCGGCGACACAGGCGACTTCGGGCTCGTACTCGCGGGCTTCGGCGGGCGAGATCTGCTTGGCCGGGACACCGTTGGCCTCCGCGCGTTCGGCGAGGGTGTTCAGCGCGGGGATCTCACGCTCGTGGGTCGCGACGACGAGCTTCCCGCACACCTCGACGGGCACGCCGTACTGCCGCGCGAAGTCCACGATGGACCGGTTGCCGGCGACGGACATCCGCGCCTTGAAGGAACCCGGCTTGTAGTAGAGCCCGGCGTGCACGACGTTCGAGTTGTGCCCGGTCTGGTGTGCCGCCCAGCGGGATTCCTTTTCCAGGACGGTGACGTCCAGCCCGCGCCTGGTCAGCTCCCAGGCCACGGCCAGACCGACGATCCCGCCCCCGACGACTACGACGTTGCGCACGGTCGATCAGGCTACGCGAGTCGTCGCAGGTGGTGTTCCTGGCGTTACCTAACGTCTGTCAGGTACGGTACCTAACCGATGTCAGGTAAGCGGTTGACGAGGGAAGCGCGCCGCGAGCGAATCCTCGCGGCGGCCGGCGAGGTGTTCGCTTCGTCCGGCTACGACGCGGCCGGGATGCGCGAGGTCGCGGCGGCCGCGGGGATCAGCACACCGGTTTTGTACGACCACTTCCCGGCGAAGGCGCAGCTGTACGGGGCGCTGCTGGAGTCCGAAGTGGAGGGCTTGCTGGCCGGCTGGGCCGCGCTGCCGGCGTCGGACGATCCGGAGGTCCTGCTGCGCAGCCGCGTTTCGGCGATCTTCCACTGGATCGAGGCGAACGAGCGCGGCTGGCGGATGATCTTCGCGGAACCACCGTCGGACCCCGCGGTGGCGTCGGTGCACCGACGCGGCCAAGCCCGCGCGACAGCCAACCTGGCGTCGCTGTTCCACGGGGTGCCGCTGGATCTGACGTCCCGCATCCCGCGTCCGCTGGCCGACGAGGTGCTCGCGGAGGCGTGCAAGAGCGCACTCAACTCGATCGCGACGTGGTGGTGGGACCACCGCGAGATCCCGCGCGACGAGGTGGTGGCGCTGACGGCCGATCTGCTGTGGCGCGGGCTCGCCACGCTGACCAAGGGGGAACGATGAGCACGGAGACGTATCGCCGCGCAGCCGAAACGCGCGACGTCGAACTGGCGATGACGGCGTTCGCACCGGACGCGGTGCTGCATTCGCCGTTGACGTCCCGGGTCCGCTTCACCGGCCACGCCGAGCTGCGGCCACTGATCGAGGTGGCGTACCGGCACTTGACGGACATCAGTTTCCACACGGACACCGGCGACGCGCGGACCCGGGTGGTGGTCTACACCGCGCGGATCGGCGGCGAGCCGATCGAGGAGGCCGCGCTGCTGAGGTTGAACGACGAGGGCCTGATCGAGGAGGCAACGCTGTTCGTGCGGACGCTGCCGGGCCTGGTGGCGCTGATGGACCGCTTCGGCCCGGACATCGCCCGCGCGAACGGCCGGCCGGTGGTGGCGCGGGTGTTGAGCGTGCTGGTGAAGCCACTGCTGGCGATGGTCCGGTCGGGGGACCGGAGGGCGGTCCCGCTGGTCAGCGGCCGAGGTGCGTGAGGAAGGCCCGGCAAGCCGGGGTGGTTTCGGTCGCGCACCTGCCGCCGGATGACGGCACGAGCGCCGAGAGAGTCGGTGGGCGCTATTCACCGGCCAAGGCCGCCAGCTCGACCCCTTCGATTTCGTCGGCGAGCCGGCGTCCGTACGGACCTCGCGGATCTCGGCCGCGAGGGTGCGTGCTCGGGGGGTGACGATGTCCGTCTTCGGCATGGGGGCAATTTACGTGTCCGAACTCGTGGACACCTCTCCCTCGTTCGAGTGCTCCAAGACCTTCTGCGCACTCATCCCCAGCCCGGTCCGGTACGCCCGCTCGAACTCGTCCACCCCCAGCGATGCCACCAGCCGCCCGCGGACCGCCGTCACGTCCGGGTCGCCGCTGATCGCCGTGCCCCGCACCGCCGCGGCCGCGCCCAGCAGCACCGCCGCCTCCGGTGGGCGGGCGGCTCCCGCGAGACCCTCCAGCGCGAACGCCACCACGTCGCCCGCGTTCCACTGCCGGCCGAGCAGCAGCGCCGAGCGGTGCAACGAGGCGGCCGCGGACCGGTTGCCCTCCGCCAAGGCCAGCCAGCCCAGCGAAACCAGGGCCGTCGCCCGCACCGACTCCGCCGCGAACGAGCCTCCCGCGCACTCCGCCAGCGCGCGCTCGCACAGCTCCCGGGCCGCGGCCAGGTCGCCCGACAGGCGGGCCAGGGTCGCCGAACCGACGTACGCCGCCGCGCGGGATTCCGGCATGCCCGAACGGCGGGCCGTTGCCGCCGCCAGTTCGTAGTCCGCGCGGGCGCGGGCGTGGTCTCCCGACAGCAGGTGCGTCCACGCCCGGCGGCAGATCAGATCCGCCACGTCGTCCGTCGCGCCGATCTCGTGCATCAGTCCCAGCGCCTCGTCCATCAGCGGCAACGCGGCCGCGTACTCGCCGCGCCAGGTCAGCAGCTGGGACAGGTGATCGAGCGCCATCGACAGGCCCCACCGCTCGCCCAGCGCGCGGAACTGCGCCGCCCCTTCGCGCAGGCCTTCCTCCGCGCCCACCAGGTCACCCGACATCATCGACCGCAGGCCCATGCCCATCGGCAGCAGCGCCCAGCCCCACGCGTCCCCCGCGGCCAGCAGGCTCTTGCCCCGGCCGAGCAGTTCGGCGTCGTCGCCCGGCGGCCCGACCACCACCCCCAGCAGCATCACCAGCATCGGGTTGCGGGGCGCCCAGTCCTCGTCCGCCGCGTACCGGCGGACCAGCGGCAGGTACTGCTCCAGCGACTCGTGCGGCTGCCCGGCCAGTGCGCCGAGCACGCACACCAGGAACTCCTCGACGTACTCCTCGCGCAGCTCGGGCGAGCACCGCGAAACCACGGCCAGCGACAGCCCGGCGCCCTCGAACCGCCGCCCGCGCATCCACCAGTACATCGCCAGCAGCGGCACCAGCCGCAGCGCCAGCACGACGTCGTTCCCGGTCGACCAGCGGAGTGCGGCCAGGATGTTGTCGTACTCGGCGTCGATCCGCGCCAGCCACTCCAGCTGCTCCGCGGTCCGCAGCATCGGGTCCGCCTCCGCGGCGAACCGCAGGAAGTACTCGGCGTGCGCGCGGTGGAACGTCTCCGCCTCGCCCGCCTCCGCGAGCTTCTCGCCGCCGAACGCGCGGATCGTCTCCAGCATCCGGAACCGGCCACCGACGGCTTCCACCAGGGACTTGTCGGCCAGCTCCGGCAGCAGGTCGACGTCCGCGCCGCACACCTCGGCGGCGGCCGCGGCGGTCGCGCCGCCGGGGAACACCGTCAGGCGGCGCGCGAGTTCCCGCTCCTCGCCGGTCAGCAGGTCCCAGCTCCACTCGACGACCCCGCGCAGCGAGCGGTGCCGGGCTTCGGCTGTCCGGCTGCCACGGGCGAGGAGCCGGAAGCGGTCGTCGAGCCGGGCGGCGATCTCGCCGAGGGACAGGGTCCGGACGCGAGCCGCCGCCAGCTCCAGTGCCAGCGGCAGGCCGTCGAGGGCCGCGCAGACGTGCTGGACGTCGCCGATCGTCGACTCGTCGAGCGCGAACGCGGGATCGCTCGCGGCCGCGCGCTCGGCGAACAGCCGGACGGCCGCGAACTCCGAGGCCTGCGCGGCCGCCGTCCCGGGCGGCGGGACGGCCAGCCGCGGCACCGGCGCCAGCTGCTCGCCGGTGATGCCGAGGGGCTCGCGGCTGGTGGCCAGCACCCGCAGCCCCGGGCACGCGGCGAGCAGCCGTGCGGCCAGCCGGGCCGCCACCTCGACGACGTGCTCGCAGTTGTCCAGCACCAGCAGCACCGGGCGGTCGCGCAGCGCCGGCACCAGCCGCTCGACCGGGTCCTGCGGGCCGCCACGCGAGCTTTCGCGCAGGCCGAGCGCGGCCAGCACCGCGCCGGCGACGTCGGCGCCGCCGTGCGGGGCGAGCTCGACAAACGCCACCGGACCGGCCTGGGCCGCGGCGACCTCGACCGCCAGCCGGGTCTTGCCGGTGCCGCCCGGGCCGGTCAGCGTCACGAGCCGGCTGCGTTCCAGCAGCTGCGCGACCTGCCGCAGCTCGGCGTCACGGCCGACGAAGGTGGTCAGCTGGGCGGGCAGCGCCGGGAGCACGGGCTTCTCGGTTTCGCCGCGGAGCACCGCGAGGTGGGCTTCGGCGAGCTCGGGGCCGGGGTCGGCGCCCAGTTCGTCGGCCAGCGTGCGGCGGGCGTCTTCGAACGCGGCGAGCGCGTCGGCCGGGCGTCCGGCGGCGGCCAGCGCCCGGACGAGCTGCGCCCGCGGCCGTTCCCGCAGCGGCTGCCCGGCGACGGTCTCCCGCAGGCCGGCGAGGACGTCTTCGGCCTGTCCGAGCGCCAGCCGGGCCCCGACGTGGTCGTCCGCGGCGTCCGCGCGCAGCTCCTCGAGCCGGGTGGCCTGCGCGGCGGCGAAGGGCGCGTCCGCGAGGTCGGTGAACGCGGGCCCGCGCCACAACGCCAGTGCCTCGCCCAGCACCTCCGCGGCCCGCCCGTGCTCGCCGTTCTTCAGCAGCGCGCGGCCGGCACGGGTGAGCCGTTCGAAGCAGTGAACGTCCACTTCGTCCGGTGCGACGGCCAGCCGGTACCCGGCCGCGGTGAACTCGACCGGCGCGAGGTCCTTCAGCGCCGTCCGCAGCCGCGACACCTGCGACTGGAGGGCGTTCGCGGCGCCGTCCGGCGGGTGTTCGCCGTACATGCCGTCGATCAGCCGGTCGGCCGGGACGAACCGCCCGGCCTCCAGCGCGAGCAGCGCCAGCAGCGTCCGCGACCGCGGGCCGCCCACCGTCACCTGCGTGCCGTCCGGGCCCCACGCGGCGACGGCCCCCAGCACCCCGAATCGCATGAACCCAGCCTAAGACGTCCCCGACCTGGGGGAAGCGTCACTCCACAGGGGAGTTCGGCGTGGGCCTGTGAATCACCTGAGCGTGCGTCTATACACTTCGCCGAGTCCCCACGCAATGGGAGAGGTATGTCGTCAGACAGCATCGCCCTCGGTCAGCCGACCGTCGGTGAAGAGGAGCTAGCCGCCGTCGCCGAAGTCTTCCGGTCCGGGTGGCTGGCCGGTGCCGGACCGGCGTGCCGTCGCTTCGAGGAGCGCTTCGCCCAGGTCACCGGTACGGCGCACGCCTTGACGACCGCGAACTGCGGTTCGGCGCTCTTCCTGGGCCTCAAGGTCCTCGGCGTCCGGCCGGGCGACGAGGTGATCGTCGGCGACTACACCTTCCCGGCGACCGGTCACGCCGTCGTCCAGGCGGGCGCGAAGCCGGTCTTCGCCGACATCCGCCCGGACGTCTTCAGCGCGGACCCGGCGCACGTCGAAGCCCTGGTCACCCCGAAGACGGTGGGGATCCTCGCGGTCGACGTCGCCGGCCAGCCCGGTGACTTCGACGAATACCGCGCGATCGCCGACAAGCACGGCCTCTGGCTCTTCGAGGACGCCGCCTGCGCCGCGGGGGCGACGTACAAGACGCGCCCGGCCGGCAGCCTCGCCGACCTCGCCGCGTTCTCCTTCCACGGCCGCAAGGGCATCACCGCGGGCGAAGGCGGCGCGCTGGTCTCCGACCGCGAAGACCTCATCGCCCGCGCCCGCAAGCTGCACACCTACGGCATCGAGCCGGCGATCAGCCGCGAAGGCTCGGACACGTTGCCCATCCCGGAGTTCCACGAGCTCGGCTACAACTTCCGCCTCTCGGACGTCCAGGCCGCGATCATGAACGTCCAGCTCGACCGCCTCCCGGACCTGCTGGCCGCCCGCCGCTCGGTCGCCAAGCGCTACCACGAGGCGTTCGCGGACGTCGGCGCGCTCACCGTGCCGGTGGAACTGCCCGACCGCGAGCACCCGTGGCAGGCCTACCTGCTCACGGTCGCGCCCGAGGTCAGCCGCGACACCCTGGCGCTGCGGATCCGCTCCCAGGGCGTCCAGTGCAACTTCGGCACCTACGCCTCGCACCTGCAGCCGATCTACGGGCCTCAGGCCCCGCTGCCCGTCTCGGCCGACGCGTTCGCGCGTCAGCTCGCCATCCCGATGCACGCCAACCTGACCGACGCCGAAGTCACCCGCGTCGCCGAGGTCGTGCGCGAAGCCGTGCAGTCCCTGTCCTGAAGCCGCCGACCGAGGAGAAATTGGTGTCCGACAAGAAGGTGTTCTTCACCGGGGGTGGCGGGTTCATCGCCGCGCACGTGATCCCGCTGCTGCTCGAGGGCGGCTACACGGTCCGGATCTTCGACAACATGACCCGCGGCGACCGCGACCGCGTCAACGAGTTCGTCGCCACCGGCCAGGTCGAACTGGTCGAGAAAGACGTCCGCTACGGCGGTGCGGTGCGCGAGGCGATGCGCGGCTGCACGCACGTCATCCACTTCGCGACGGTGTCGATCAACAAGTCGATCGCCGACCCGCACGAGTCGATCGACATCAACATGATCGGCAACCACAACGTGTTCGCCGCGGCCGCCGACGAGGGTGTCGAGCGGCTGGTGTTCGCCTCGACCGCGTCGGTCTACGGCGACCCGAAGCGGCTGCCGATGCACGAGGACGACGAGCTGCGCCCGCTCACGCCGTACTGCATCTCCAAGCGCGCGGGTGAGGACCTGCTGGGCTTCTACGAGCGCCAGAAGGGCCTGTCCTGGAACGCGCTGCGGTTCTTCAACGTGTACGGCCCCGGCCAGAAGATCGAGGCCTACTACACGTCGGTGATCAACCACTTCATCCAGCGCCTGCGCAGCGGCCGGCCGCCGATCATCGACGGCCGCGGCGACCAGTCGATGGACTTCGTGCACGTCACCGACCTCGCGCGGGCCGTCGTGGCGGCGCTGGAGTCGGAGAAGGCGAACGTGCCGATCAACATCGGCACCGGCATCGACACGTCGATCGCGGCGCTGGCCAAGATCCTCATCGAAGCCGTCGGTGTCGACGTCGAGCCGTTGTTCAACGAGCGTGACGTGCTGGTCTCGCGGCGTGCGGCCGACATCAGCCGGGCGCGTGAGGTGCTGGGCTGGGAGCCGCGGATCACCGTCGAGGACGGCATGCGGGAACTGGTCAGGGAAACGGAGTGAATTCCGTCGCGGGGCCGGCCCAGGGGCGTGCGATGCGCATCGCGGTGGTGAACAACTTCTTCCCGCCCCGCGTCGGTGGCAGCGCGCACATGGCGGCGTCGCTCGCGGCCCAGTTCGCCGCGGCCGGGCACGAGGTCTTGGCGATCACGGCCGCGTACGGCGACGCCCCGGCCGAGGAGGAGCGCGACGGCTACCGCGTCGTGCGGCTCCCGGCGGTGAAGATGCCGCAGATCGGCCTGTCGATCGACTTCGACATGAGCTTCGCGTCGCTGCTGCCGGGCAACTGGCGGCGGCTGTGGAAGCTGCTGGAGGAGTTCAAGCCGGACGCGATCCACCTGCACGGCCAGTTCTTCGACCTGTCGTGGCTGGCGGGGATCTACGCGCGGCGGCACGGCGTTCCGGCGCTGCTGACCATCCACACCCTGCTGATCAGTGACAACAAGCTGTACGGCGGCGTGTTCCGGCTGCTCGACGCGGTGCTCGTGCGGCCGATCCTGGCGTACCTGAAGCCGCGGTACGTCATCCTCGACAAGCTGGGCGTCGACTACTGCGTCGACCGCTACGGCACCAGCGACGCGAACTCGGAGTACTTCCCGATCGCCGTGGACACCGGCCACTTCGCGAAGCCGGTGACGAAGGACGTCCGCGCGGAGCACGGGATCGGCGACGCGCCGCTGATCGTGTCCCTCGGTCACGTCATCCCGCTGCGCAACCGGCTGCCGCTGATCGAGGCGCTCCCGTCCATTTTGGACAAGCACCCCGGCGTGCGGGTGGTCGTCGTCGGCCGGGTCTACCACGACGCGTTCCTCAAGCGGGCCGCGGAGATGGGGGTTTCGGACGCGCTGGTCGTCACGGGCGCGGTGCCGAAGGAAGACGTCCCGGCGTACTTCGCGGCCGCGGACATCGTCACGCACGACCTCAACGGCGGCTGCGGCACGGCGTCCCTGGAGGCGATGCTGTCCGGCACGGCGACGATCGCGTCGGTCACCGAGGACAACTACCCGGGCATCGAGCTGCGCAACGGCGAGAACGTGCTGCTCGTGCGCCCGGACGACGCCGAAGCCGTGGCGCGCACGGTGATCGAGCTGCTCGACGACCCGGGTCGCCGGGCCATGATCGCGCAGCGCGAGAGCGAGCTGGTGCGGTCGAACTTCGGCCTCGACGTCGTCGCGGAGGAGCATTTGAGGACGTTCGAGAAGCTGGTGTCGGAAGCCGATGTTCTTCGATGACGAGCGCAGCCACCGGCTGCGTCCGCAGATCCTGACCGAGCTCGTCTCGCAGTACATGAACGACGCCGAGCGCGCGCAGTTCTACGGGCTGCCCTCGACGTGCCGGGTGCGCGAGCGCGTGAAGATCATCAGCCCCGAGAACCTCAAGATGGGCGATCACTGCTGGATCGGCGAGGGCGCGGCCCTCGACGCGAGCGGCGGCCTGGAAATCGGCGAGCACACCAGCATCGGGCTCAACACGCTGATCTTCACGCACTCGAGCTGGCTGGCGAACATGACGCTGCAGAACCATTCGGGCAGCGACCTGATCGAGCGCAAGCCGGTGAAGATCGGCAAGGGCTGCTTCATCGGCGGCCTGGTGGTGATCATGGCGGGCGTGACGATCGGCGACTTCGCGACGGTCCAGCCGAACTCGGTGGTGGCCAAGGACGTCCCGCCGCGGACCCTGGTGGCGGGCAACCCGGCGCGGGTGTTCCAGCGCTACGACGAGGAGTACATCCAGTCCGAAGTGGACCGGGTGCGCACGGAGAACGCGCGTCGCCGGGCGATCGCGGAGCAACGTGGCGGAGATGCCACCGGCTGGGGCGCGCCGTCGGGCGACTACTCGGCGGAGTAGCGGTACGAGCGGGTTTGGATGACGGCGGCACCGGCGCCTGACGCCGGCACCGCCGTCGAGAAACCGCCGATCAGCCCGGCGGTGAGGTCCCTACGCACGAAGCCGCACGCAGCACAATCTAGTACTCAGTGACCGAGCGCGAGGTATCGGTTACGCAACGTTTCGGTCAGTCCCCGCGTACGCTCGCAAGATCGACGAAGCAACCTTCCGGCGCTTCGGCCGTCGCTGGGGAGGACGAAACGAGGTGACGCATGGCGCGTGGCGACGAGGAGTTCGCGGAGTTCGTCCGCGCGTCGTCGGCCCGGCTCACGCACGCCGCGTTCCTGCTCACCGGCGACCGCCACCAGGCGGAAGACGCTGCTCAGACCGCCTTCACGCGCACCTACGCTGCCTGGTCGCGCGTCCGGCACAAGGACGCCTACGGCTACGCCCGGACCGTCTTGGTGAACCACGTCATCGACGGCTGGCGGCGCCCGATCCGCGAGTACGCCACCGAGGCCATGCCCGAGCGGCCGGACCGCCTCGACGTCGACAAGGCCGTCACCCAGCGCGCGTGGCTCACCGCGGTGCTCAAGACGCTCACCGCCCGCGAACGCGCTGTCGTCGTGCTCCGGCACTTCTTCGACCTGCCGGAAGCCGAAGTGGCCCATGAGCTCGGCGTTTCACTGGGTACCGTGAAGAGCACGAACTCGCGGGCGCTGGCCAAGCTGCGGGTCGCGGCGGACCCGGAGGACACGCTGATCGGGAGGAGCGGGCGATGAACGACCTCGACGACTTCCGCGCCGCCCTCCGGCAGCCGCCCGAGGAGCCCTTCGCCGAGCCCGACCTGGCCAAGATCATGGTCGACGGCACGCGCCTGCGGCGTCGCCGCCGCCTGCTGACCGGTTCCGCCGGGCTCGCCGCCGCGGCGGCCGTCGTGCTCGTCGTGGTGCTTGCCGTCCAGCTGCGGCAGCCTGCCTCCGCGCCGGTCGCGCAACAGCCGTCGCCGGCACCGGCCGTGTCCACGACGTCGCCGGCGCCGCCCGCGGAGCAGCCGATCGGGGGCGTCGTCGGCACCGGGATCCGGACCCCCGCCGGTGAGATCGTCTTGTACGCGCGGGCCGTCGACGCGCCGGAGCTGCCGGACGTCCGCTTCGGCCTGGTGGCAGGCTTCCGGTCCGGGGCCTCGCTGCAGGCCGTGCTGGCGACGAACGAGTTCCGCGGTTCCGACCGGTCGTTCGGCTTCCACGCCACCGACGGCGGCGAGGTGATCCGCGACCAGGTCATCCCGGTCTTCGGCTACTTCGCCGGCCCCGCGGCCAAGATCACCACGACGGTCCACGGCTTCACCGTCGAGGCCAGGCTGGCGAAGTGGAGCGCGGACCCGAACGTGGTCATCTTCTGGTTCCACCCCGACGCCGTCCCCGACTCCGCCGTCCTGAGCCCGCTGATCGCCTACGACGCCGACGGCAAGCGGCTCACCAAGTAGGCGGTACCCGTCCACCCGATGCGGGCGTAAGACGTGAATCGTGACCTCTCGACGAGCGTTCCTCACCGCATCGGCCGCTCTGGGAATGGTGGCCGCCGTTCCCGCCGGGGCCACCGAACTCGGCGACCGCGGGCCCGGTGTCCCGGTCCGCCCGCAGCGTCCGGACGCGGAGCTGCGCGCTCTGCTCCGCCAGGTCGACGAACGGCGGATCGAAGCGACCGTGCGGCGGCTGGCCGCGTTCGGCACCCGGCACACGCTGTCCGCTCAAGACGACCCAGCGCGCGGCATCGGCGCCGCGCGTGATTGGCTCTTCGCTCAGTTCCAGCAGGTCGCGGCGGCCTCCGGCGGGCGGCTGAGCGTCGAGCTGCAGTCGTACGTCCAGCCGCCGGCCGACCGGATCCCGGTGCCGACGAGGATCACCAACGTCGTCGCGACGCTGCGCGGGGCCACCGATCCCGGCCGCGTGTACGTCGTTTCGGGGCACTACGACTCGCGCCGCACCGACGTCATGGACTTCACCGGGGACGCGCCGGGTGCGGACGACGACGCTTCGGGTGTCGCGGTCTCGCTCGAGCTGGCCCGGGTGCTCTCGACCCGGCAACCGGCCGCGACGATCGTCTTCGCCGCCGTCGCCGGCGAGGAACAGGGCCTGTACGGCTCGCGGTTCATGGCCCAGCGGTTCAAGGCGGCCGGCACCGACGTCCAGGCGATGTTCACCGACGACATCGTCGGCTCGAGCCGCGCCGACGACGGAACGCGCGACCCGCTCACGATCCGCCTCTTCGCGGAAGGCGTCCCGACCGCGGAAACGCCGGCCGAGGCGAACCTGCGCCGCAGCATCGGCGGCGAGAACGACTCCCCGCCGCGGCAGCTGGCCCGGTTCGTGAAGTCGGTGGCGGAGAACGACGCGACCGGCATGACCGTCCGGGTGATCTACCGGCGCGACCGCTACCTGCGCGGCGGTGACCACATCGGCTTCCTGGAGCAGGGCTACCCGGCGGCGCGGTTCACCGAGCCGAACGAGGACTTCGCCCACCAGCACCAGGACGTCCGCGTCGAGAACGGCGTCCAGTACGGCGACCTGCCGGAGTTCTGCGACTTCCCGTTCGTCGCGCGGGTCGCCCGGGTGAACGGCGCCGCGCTGTGGTCGCTCGCCACCGCACCGGGCACGCCGAAGGGCGTGAAGATCCGCACGGCGGCGCTGACGAACGACTCGGAGCTGCTGTGGACGGCGACGCCGGGCGCGTCGAGCTACGAGGTCGTCTGGCGGGAAACGACGGCTCCGGACTGGACGCACGCCATCGACGTCGGCCCGGCACTGACGGCGAAGATCGACCTGTCGAAGGACAACGTCTTCTTCGGCGTCCGCGCGGTGGGCCGCGGCGGCCGGCGGAGCCCGGCCGCGTTCCCGGCGCCGGTGAGCTAGGCGGCGGCCTGCGTCAGGACCTGCTCGACGACGTGGTGCGACGGCAGGATCAGGTCACGCTCGGTGTCGGCGTCGATCTTGCCTTCGAGGAGGTCGCAGAAGCGGTCCAGCTGGGTGGCGAGGGGCTCCCGGGCCGTGACGAGCTCCGGGATCTCGATGACCGTCTGCTGCCGGTAGCCGAGGCCGTCCGGGGTGACGGAGTCGTGCGAGATGTGCCGGTAGATCGTGACGTCGCGGCGCAGCAGGTCGATCTCGATCAGCCGGTCGAGCTCCGACACCATCAGCGACCGGACCTTCCGCTGCCCCAGCCGCGAGGCCGACACCGTGGCCAGGCCGGTCGGGAACGACAGCACCGTCTCGATGGTGTCCTCGGCGCCCTCGACCGACTGCGGGTGGAAGTAGCCCGCGCCGGACGTCACGCGCGACGGCGTCGCGCCACCGAAGAACTGGATCGCCAGGTCGACGTCGTGCACCAGCAGGTCCCACGCGACGCCGGTCTTGATGCGCGGCGCGTACGGGCCGTGGCGGCGGGCCATCAGGTGGATCGGCTCCAGCACCAGCGCCCGCGCGGTCATCACCGCCGGGTTGTAGCGCTCCAGGAGCCCGCACATCAGCGGGACGTCCTTCTTCGCCGACAGCGCGACGATCTCCTGCGACAGCTCGAAGCTGTTGCACACCGGCTTTTCCACCAGCATCGGCTTGCCCTGGCCGAGGATCTCCTGCGCCAGGCCGTAGTGCGCCTCGGTGGCCGAGGCCAGCACCACGGCGTCCACATCGGACAGTGAGCCGATCTCCGGCGTCCACTGGGTTTCGTACCGCTCGGCGACGGCCTTGCCCGCTTCCTCGCGCGGATCGATCACGCGGACCAGGTCGACGCGCTCGTTGCCGGCGAGCACGCGGGCGTGGAGGGAACCCATGTTCCCGGTACCGACCAGAGCGATCCGATGCGTCATGCGCCCAGTACCTCGCGAACGGTTTCGATGATGGTGTCCAGGTCGGACTCGGTCAGGTGCGGGTGCACCGGCAGCGACAGCGCCTGCTCCGAAACGGCGCGGGCCACCGGGAAGTCCTCGACGCGCGCGCCCGGGATCAGGTCGTGACCCGCGTAGCAGTCGTAGTCGAAGACGATCTTCGGGTAGTAGATGCCGTTGCCGATGCCGCGCTCGGTCAGCGCCGCGGCGAGCTCGTCGCGCGAAAGGAACGCGTGCGGCCCGACCAGCACCGTGTACTGGTGCCACACGTGCTCGCGGCCCGGCAGCACCTGCGGCACGTCGAGGCCCGGCGTGCCGGCGAGGCCCTCGGACAGACGCTTCGCGTTCGCCTGGCGGGCGGCGGTCAGCTGGTCGAGCTTGGCCAGCTGGGGAATGCCGACCGCGGCGTGCAGGTCGGTCATCCGGTAGTTGTGGCCGGCGACCTCGTACTGGTAGCGGGCGCGCATGCCCTGGTTGCGCAGCACGCGCAGCTTGTCGGCCAGCGCGTCGTCGTCCGTGGTGATGACGCCGCCCTCGGCGGTGGTGATGTTCTTGGTCGCGTACAGCGAGAAGCAGCCGATGCCGAACGAACCGGCCGGCTTGCCTTCGAACGACGCGCCGACGGCCTGCGCCGAGTCCTCGATCACGTGCAGGCCGCGCTCGGCGGCCAGGGGCGCGAGCTTGCCCATGTCGGCCGTCTGGCCGTAGAGGTGCACCGGCATGAGGACCTTCGTGCGGTCCGTCACGGCGGCCGCAGTGTTTTCCGGGTCGATCGCGAAGTCGTCGCGCCGGATGTCGGCGAACCGGACGGTGGCGCCGGCCTCGAGGATGGCGTTCAGCGTCGCCACGAAGGTGAACGGCGAGGTGATGACCTCGTCGCCCGGCCGCAGGTCGAGCACCTGGAGCGCGGCTACCAGCGCGGTGGTCCCGTTGTTGACCGCGATCGCGTGCTTGGTCCCGGAGACCGCCGCGAAGGCGTCTTCGAAGCGCTTGACCATCGGTCCCTGTGCGATGGCGCCGGAGCGCAGCACCTCGACGACGAGGTCCTCCGCGTCGCGGACGTCGACCACAGTGATGGGGATCATGGGCAGTCTCTCTCGGCAGGCGATTTCGGCGCGTCCGGTACAGTGAGCCGCCGGTTCTGCGCCCGGCCGCCCTGCAGCAACGCGGGCCACACGTTACCGGGCGCGTTAGCACGCTTAATACCCAGCCGCCGACGAACGGATACCCGCCCGTGGCCAACCGCATCCACCCGACCGCCGTCATCGGCGAAGGCGTCGAGCTCGGTGACGACAACGTCATCGGGCCGTTCGCCGTGCTCGCCGGGCCGGTCCGGATCGGCGACGGGAACTGGATCGGCCCGCACGTGACGATCGGCACGCCCGGCGAGGACCGCAGCCGCCCGCACCCGGCGGCCTGGAGCGACGCACCGACCGGTGACCCGGACCACGACGGCCACGGCGTCGTCATCGGCAGCCGCAACCGGATCCGCGAGTACGTGAGTGTCCACCAAGGGACCTGGCGGACAACGACGGTCGGCAGCGACGGCTACTACCTCCGCAACTCCCACGTCGCGCACGACTGCCTGGTCGGCGACGGCGTGACGATCGCCTCCAACGCCGTCACCGGTGGCCACTGCCACATCTGGGACGGCGCGAACCTGGGCATGGGCGCGATCCTGCACCAGAAGGTCGTGATCGGGCCCGGCGCCATGATCGGGATGGGCTCGGCGGTGCGGCGCGAGATCGGCGCGTTCACCATCGCCGTCGGCAACCCGGCCCGCGTCACCGGCGTCAACGTGGTGGGCCTGTCCCGCCGCGGTCTCGACGAGGAGACGATCGAGGCGCTCGGGCCGTGGCTGAAGGGCAAGGAAGGTCTCCCGGACGTCACGCTGCCCGGCGACCTCTCTACCTTGGTAAAGGCGTGGGACGCCCGCCCGCGCGAAGAGCACTAGGAGTCGTGAACATGGCGGATGTCGCCCCCAAGCTGCGTGAGGTCTTCGTCGAGGCGCTGGACCTCGACGGCGCTGTGGACGTCGAGAACCTGAAGTACCGCGACATCGAGGCGTGGGACTCGGTCGGCCACATGGCGCTGGTCGCGGCCATCGAGGACGAGTTCGACGTCGAGTTCGACACCGACCAGGTCATCGACATGTCGAGTTTCAAGGTCGCCGTGGACATGGTCACCGAGCTCCAGTCGAAGAATGACTGATTTGTCGGGTCGCGTCGCGCTCGTCACCGGCGGGACGCGGGGGATCGGCCTGGCCACCGCCCGCGCTTTGGTGGAGTCGGGCGCGACGGTGGTCCTCACCGGACGGGACGAGGCGCGCGCCAAGGAGGCTGCTTCGGCGGCCGGGGCCGCGGCCGGGCTCGCCCTCGACGTCACCGACGCCAAGGCGGTGTCTTCGCTGGTCCGGGGCGTGGCCAAGGAGCACGGCAAGCTGGACATCGTCGTCGCGAACGCCGGGATCATGGAGGACGCGCTCCTCGGGATGATCAAGGAAGAGCTCGTCGACACGACGCTGAGCACGAACGTGGCCGGCACGCTGCACACCGTCCAGGCCGCGGCCCGGGCGATGATGCGCAAGAAGACTGGCTCGATCGTGGTGCTCGCTTCGATCGTCGGCGAGTACGGAAGCGCTGGTCAGACCGTGTATGCGGCGTCGAAGGCGGCGGTAGCGAACATCGCGCGTTCGGCGGCGAAGGAGCTCGGCCGGTCCGGCATCCGGGTCAACGCGGTCGCGCCGGGCGTGATCGAGACCGACCTGACCGCGGGCCTGAGCGAGGACGCGAAGACGGAGAACGCCGGCCGGACGCCGCTCGGGCGGCTCGGCCGGGCGGAAGACGTGGCGAACGCGATCCGGTTCCTGGTGAGTGATGAAGCGTCCTTCATCACCGGCCAGGTGCTGGGCGTCGACGGAGGCTTGGTGTTGTGACGCTGTTGGGTGCGGGAGCCCGGCTGGTCGATGTGGCCGGGGGCCGCACGCTGGCGGGCGCGGAACTGTCGGCCGAGGTCGGCAAGCGGATGGACGAGCTGGCGGCGCTGCCCGCCGGCGTCGTCTTCGCGCGGATGTCGGTCGACCTGCCGAGCGTGCTGACCTACCTGGGCGCGTTCGAATCCGGCCGGCCGATCGCGCTGATCGACCCGGCGCTGGACGCCGACGTGCTGGCCGAACTGGTTTCGCGCTTCCGGCCGGTGGCGGTGCTGTCGGCGTCCGGCGACGCGCCTTCCGGGTACACCACGAGCGGCGATGACTGGGTCCGCGACTCGGCCGACGGCGTCCGACCGCACCCCGACCTCGCCGTCCTGCTCCCGACCAGCGGGTCCACCGGCAACCCGAAGCTCGTCCGGCTCTCGCGGCAGGCGATCCTGGCCAACGCCGACGCCATCGCGCAGGTGCTGCACATCGACGCCGACGAGGTCGCGCCCACCTGCCTGCCGCTGCACTACAGCTACGGCCTGTCCGTGCTGAACTCGCACCTGGTGCGGGACGCGACCATCGTGATCGAGCCGTCGGGCGTGCTCGGCCGCGGCTTCTGGGACGCGGTGAGCACCTACGGCGTCACGTCGCTTTCGGGCGTCCCGTACCACTACGAAATGCTGCGGCGGCTGAAGTTCGACCCCGCGAAGTACCCGACGCTGCGGACGTTGACGCAGGCCGGCGGGAAGCTGCGCGACGAGCTGATCGCCGAGTTCAACGACAAGATGCTCGCCGTCGGCGGCCGGATGTACGTCATGTACGGCCAGACCGAGGCGTCGCCGCGGATGACGACGGTGCCCGCCGAGCGGCTGGCCGAAAAGCTCGGTTCCGCCGGGCCGGCGCTGCCGGGCGGGAAGTTTTCGGTCCGCCGGGACGACGGCTCGGAGACCACGCACCCGAAAATCGTCGGTGAGGTCGTCTACCGTGGGCCCAACGTGATGATGGGCTATGCGGACGACGAGTCCGGACTGGCCAAGGGCGACGAATTCGGTGGCGTGCTGGCCACCGGTGACCTCGGGTACCTCGACCAGGAGGGGTACCTGTTCATCACCGGCCGGCTCAAGCGCATCGGCAAGGTCTTCGGCAACCGCGTCAGCCTCGACGACCTCGAGCAGGCCGCGCGCACGGCGGCGGTGGGGATCGACGTGGTGGCGGCGGTGGCCGCCGGCGACAAGGTCGTGCTGTTCGCCGAGGGTGTCGACAAGGACATCTGCAAGGACGCGTCGCGGGCGCTGTCCGAACGGCTGCACCTGCACGTCAGCGGGTTCGACGTCCGCCCGATCGACACCGTGCCGCTGCTGGCCAGCGGCAAGATCGACTACCGGACCTTGGAGGGGCGGGTATGAGTGTGTTCACGCGGTCGCAGGCCGACCGGGAAGCCTTGCTGCTGCCCGAGCTCGCGGACCTGACGGCCCACCACCGGGCGAACTCCGAGGGCTACGACCGGATCCTGGCCTCGCTGGGGATCGCGCCTTCCGCGTCGTTCGGCGCGATCGCCGACCTGCCGTGGCTGCCGGTGCGGATGTTCAAGACGCACGACCTGAAGTCCGTGCCGGACAGCGAGGTGTTCAAGACGCTGACGTCGTCGGGCACCACCGGCGCCGGCGCGTCGCGGATCTACCTCGACAAGGAAGCGGCGGCCGCGCAGACCAAGCAGCTGGGCGCGACGCTGCAAGAGGTCCTCGGCGGCGAGCGGCTGCCGATGCTGATGGTCGACACCATCGGCATCATCAAGAACCGCCGCTCGTTCTCGGCGCGTGGCGCGGGCGTGCTGGGCATGGCGAACTTCGGCCGGAAGCACACGTACGTGCTCGACGAGAACGACGAGCCGGACGTCGAAGCGGTCAAGAAGTTCCTGGCCGAGTACGGCGACAAGCCGTTCCTGATCTTCGGCTTCACCTTCATGGTGTGGCTGTACCTCTACGAGGTCGCGCGTGACCACGGGCTCGACCTGTCCAACGGCATCCTGATCCACAGCGGTGGCTGGAAGAAGCTGATCGACCGCGCGGTCGACAACACCGAGTTCCGGCGGCGGTTCGAAGAGGACACCGGGCTCACCCGGATCCACAACTACTACGGGATGATCGAGCAGATCGGCACCGTGTTCCTCGAAGGGCCGTCCGGGAATTCGCTGTACTGCCCGGACTTCGCCGACGTCGTCATCCGCAACCCGGAGACGTGGGAAGAGCAGCCGGTCGGGGAGCCGGGCGTGATCGAGGTCGTCTCGACGCTGCCGCGGTCCTACCCCGGGCACGTGCTGCTCACCGAAGACCTCGGCGTGTACAACGGCATCGACGACGGCGACTGGCCCGGCAAGCACTTCTCCGTGCTCGGCCGGCTGCCCAAGGCCGAGGCCCGCGGCTGCTCGGACACCTTCTCGGGAGCGGCGGCATGAGTCTCACCCAGCGATTCCCCGCCTCGGCGCCGATCGAGGTCGGTGCCCTGGTCGACGAGCTGCGCGCGGCGCCGCCCGGTGGCCGATTGCGCGTGGGCGACCCGCGGATCGTCGAGTTCGTCACGAAGTTCGCGCGCAAGCTGCTGGCCCCGGCCACCGCGCGCCGGTTCCCGGAGCTGGCGTCGCTCGGCTTCTTCCTGCGCAAGGGCGAGATCGCCAAAGCGCTGTCCACACTGGACACTTCGGGCACCGCGCTGCGGTTCCCGCGCGGGCTGGTGTTCCACGTGCCGCCGGCGAACGTGGACACGATCTTCGTCTACTCGTGGGCACTGTCGGCGCTGGCGGGCAACCACAACGTCGTCCGGGTCTCGTCGCGTTCGGCGGGTGCCGCGGAGGCGGTGCTGGAGGCGCTGAACGCCGCACTGTCCGAAGTGGACCCAGCGACCGCGGCCGCCATCACGGCCACGCAGCGCATGGTGACCTACGACCGCAGCGACGAGGTGAGCGGCGCGCTGTCCCTGGCCGCCGACCTGCGGGTCATCTGGGGTGGCGACGGCTCGGTCGCGGCCCTGCGCGAGTACCCGCTCGCGCCACACGCGCGTGACCTGACGTTCCCGGACCGCTCGTCGTTCGCCGTCGCGTCGGTGGCCGGCTGGCAGCGGGCGTCCGAAGCGGAGCGCCGCGCGGCCGCCGAGGGCTTCTACAACGACTCGTACTGGTTCGACCAGGCCGCCTGCTCGTCGCCGCGCGCGGTGTTCTGGGTCGGCGACGAGGCCGGCGCCCGGGCCGCGGGCAGCGAGTTCCGCGCCCTGCTGGCGGCGGTGCTGGAGACGAAGCAGCACGTCACCGAGCCCGCGATGGCGGTCCAGAAGCGCGTCTCGGCGTACGGCGCGGCGGCCGACGGACTGGTCAAGGAGATCGCGTTCCAGGGCAACGGCCTGGCCACGCTCGAGCTGACCGACCCGGCGGTGCTGCCGCGCGAGTGGCTCGGCGCCGGCACGTTCGCCAACGCGCGCGTGTCCGCGCTGGCCGACCTGGTGCCGATCGTGCTCCGCAAGGACCAGACGGTCAGCCAGTTCGGCTTCACGGCCGAGGAGCTGACGGCGTTCGCGCACGAGCTCGCGGGCCGCGGCGTCGACCGGATCGTGCCGTTCGGCTCCGCCCTGACCTTCTCGGCGGTGTGGGACGGCTACGATCTGCTGTCCGAGTTCAGCCGCCTGGTCACGGTGCAGGTCTGAGGAGAGCGTCGATGACGACCGTTGAGGACCTGCCGGCGGCCGGCAAGCAGCCGAAGTCCACCAAGGCGAGGATCCTCGACGTCGTCCGGTGGGTGGCGATCCTGCTGGTCATCGGCTTCGCGGCGAAGCAGCTGGCGGCCAACTGGGGCGAGTTCTGGCACACCCTGCGTGACGTCGCGTGGGAGTCGTCGCTGCTGAGCCTGGTCGCCCTGGTCGCGGCCATCCTGGTGTCGACCTGGGGCTGGCAGATGATGGTCGACGACCTCGGTGAGCCGATCGGCTACGCCCGCGGTGCGCAGATCTGCCTGGTCGGCTCGCTCGGCAAGTACGTACCGGGCTCGGTCTGGGCGTACCTGCTGCAGATGGAGCTGGGCCGCAAGGCGGGCCTGGCCCGCGCCCGGATCTTCACCGGCTCCCTGATCCAGCTCGGCGTGGGTGTGGTGTCGGCGCTGGTGGTGTCGCTCCTGGCGGCGCCCGCGGTGTTCAGCAACAGCCCGCGCGCGTTGTGGCTGTTCGTGCTCATCCCGCTCGGCCTGGCGATGCTGCACCCGAAGATCCTCACCTGGGGCACCTCGCTCGTCCTGCGGATCCTCCGCCGTCCACCGCTGCGGCACCCGCTGGGCTGGCGGGTGATCGGGAAGGTCTTCGGCGCTTCGACGGCGGCGTGGTGCCTGCAGGGCGTCCACCTGTGGCTGCTGGCCAACTCGGTGGGCACGCCGGGCCTCAGCGGCTTCGTGCTGTGCGTGGGCGCGATGGCCGTGGCGATGACGGTGGGCACGTTCGCGTTCATCCTCCCCAGCGGTGTCGGCGTCCGCGAGGTGGCCCAGGTCGCGGTCCTCACGGCCAGTGGCCTGACCGTCGGCCAGGCCACGGCCTTCGCGGTGGCCTCCCGCGTGATGTTCACGGTGGCGGACCTCCTGACGGCCGGCTTCGCGGCCGTGGCCGCCCGTTCGGTCCGCCCGGCGGCGACCCCCGCCTGACCGGTTGTCCACAGGGCTTGCGCACATGTGGACAACTCGCCCGCCCATCCGGCCGATCCCGGCTGATAAGGGCGGCCGGCTTCGGCGGCTGGTTTTCCCGGAATGACCTGAAGGGTGCTCAGCCGGCGCACTGCCGCGCGATCCGTCGAACAGTTTCGAAAGCGGTTCGCCGGCGGCACCGTGCCCGCGAGTGGGGAAATTTCACCGAAATACCCGGCGACCGGTCGAATTCCCGCCAAAGCGCAAGTCCGCGCGGTTCCGGCAGCTCCAGGTGCCGCGGCGAACAGCAGGTGCACCGTGCCCACGCTTTTCCGGGACGTCACTTCAACCGTCGGAGGTGCCACCCGATCGGGCTATTCTGGGCGCTGAATCTCTGTGATCGACTGTCGCCGGCGAAGTGATCCATCCCCAATTCGGGCCCGTGCTCGGTCCACGGGAAACGCCTCGCGGCCGATGACCGATAACCTGGCCGGGAACCGGGCCGGGCGGGTGCGGTGACGAGGTGAAGGGGGCCGGGTGGTCTACGCGGTCGTGGTGGCGTGGCTGGTCGTCGCCGCGATCGTGGTCGTGACCTGGCACCGCCTCGACACCGACCGCGGCTGGCGCGCCTTCGTCCTCATCCTCACGCTCGGCCTTTCCCTGCTGCACCAGCTGCTGTTCGCGACCGTCACCGAGGACGCGCTCGTCACCTTCCGCTACGCGCAGAACATCGCCGACGGCAACGGCCCGGTCTTCAACCCCGGCGAACGCGTCGAGGGGTACACGAACTTCTGCTGGCTGGTGCTGGTCGCCCTGCCGCGCGCCGCGTTCGGCGCCGACGTCCGCACCACGGCGGTCGTCTTCGGGGTCCTCGCCGCGCTCGGCTGCGTGCTCGTGTCCTGCTTCCTGGTCAACCGGATCGTCGCCGCGGCCGCCCCGGACGGCGCCGGGCCGCGGCCGGCGATCGGCGTCGCCGCCGCGGTGCTCACCGCGAGCGCCGGTGGACTCGCCGTGTACGGGGCCTCGGGCTCCGAAGTCCCGCTGTTCGTGCTGCTCGTTCTCGCCACCTGCTACGCGCTCGCGGCGCGCCGCCCGGTCGTCGCCGGGGTGCTCGTCGCCTTCGCCGTCATGACCAGCCCGGAAGGCCTGGTGCTCGCCGTGCTGGCCGGCCTGTGGCTCGTCGGCGCCGCGCTCAAGCGGAGGCACAGCTGGTGGGCGCCGGTGGGGTACGCGCAGGGCGCGCTGGTCTTCCTGATCCCGCGGCTGGCGTGGCGCGCGACGTTCTACCAGCACTTCCTCCCCGCGCCGCTGGCCGCGAAGCTCGGCGGCCCACTCGCCGCGCGCCTCGCGGCCGGCTGGCCGTACCTGTCCGGGTTCGCACTGGCGCACCAGGGTTTCCTGCTGCTGGGGCTGGTCGCCGTGGTCGCGCTGGTGCTGCGTCGCACCGAAACCGAAACCGCGGCTAGGGGAGTGCGGGCGGCGGTGCCCGCGGCCGGGGGTGAAGGGCCGGCCGGCACAGCTGCGGTCCGGGGGTTGCGGGTGGTGGAGCCCGCGGCCGGGGGCGAAACTCCGGTGGGCGCGGCTGCGGTTCGGGTGGCGGGGCCCGCGGCCGGGGGCCAAGCCCCTTTCGGCGCAGCTTTCGAGGCGAGGGCCCTGCTCTGGTTGTTGTTCGCGATGGCCGCCGGGCTGGCCGTGGCCGCGGTGCTCGTCGGCGGCGACCCGGGCCCGTCGTGGCGGCTGCTGGCCCCGCTGCCGCCGCTGCTCGCCGTCGCGGCCGCGGGGGCATACGGCGTGCTGACCGTGGACGTCGTGGCCAAGCCGTCGCCGCGGCCGAAGCCGTGGCCCGCCGGGACGCGGCTGGTGCCGGTGACCGCCTGCGGGCTGGCCGGGATCGCGGTCCTCGTCTCGGTGTTCAGCCCGGAGATGCTCGACCGCGTCCGCGTCTGGCACTCGCACGGCACCGAGCTCGCCGAAATCGGTGGCTGGCTGGGCGACTACCTGCCGCCCGGGTCGGTGGTCAGCGCCGCGGCGCCCGGCGCGCTCGCCGCCCGCGGCGGCCAGCTGTTCATCATCGACGTCCTCGGCCGCACCGACGACCACATCGCCCGCGAAGGACGGCACGACGGCGGCATCGCGACCGACTACGACTACGTCGTCAACGGCCGCCGCCCGACCGTCGCCGTGCCCGCCGACGGCGGCTACGACGACCGCCAGCACTGCGCGATCGACCCGGTGTACGCGGGCAAGTACGAGGTCGCGACCTTCCGCCGCGTCGGCACGCCCTACTGGGTCTCGGTGTACCCGCGGGCGGAACAGGCGAAGTCGCTGGTCGCCGACCTCGACAAGGGTCCGGACTTCCGCTACGTACCCTGTCCTTCGTGAAGCTCGAGGCCCCGGACCGGCAGCTGAGCGCCGAGGCGCGGCTCGGGATCGGGGTGTTCGGCGCGTCGCTCGCCCTGTTCGTGGTGCGGTTCCTGGTGCCGCGGCCGGTCGCGATGTCCAACAACGGCGACGGCGGCCGCGTGCTGTGCGGTGCCGGGATCACCTGGAAGGGCCTGCCCGAGCCGTTCGTCCACCTCGCCTACACGCCCGCGCGGGGGACGACGCCGTGCCGCCCGACGTACCTGCTCACGCAGAGCTGGCTCGCGGACCTGGCCGTCCGGATCGGTAGGCTGGTCGGCCTCCACGGCACGCTGAGCCTCGTCATCCTGGGCCTGCTGAGCAGCGTCGTCGCCGCGGCGGCGATCACGGCGATCGTGCTCGGCCTGCCGCACCCGCGCCGGACCCGGCTTTTCGTGGCGGCCGGGCTGCTGCTGGTCGTCGCGGATTCGGCGTTCTTCGGGTACTTCGCGGCGATCCTCGGCGAAGGCGCGGCCTTCCTCGGCCTGCTGCTCGCCGTTGGCGGTCTGCTCCTGACCGCGCGCGAGGGCCGGTGGAGCTACGCGGGCATGGCGGTGACGTTCGTGGGCGGCGTCCTGGCGGTGAACGCCAAGGTCCAGACGCTGATCATCCTGCCGATCCTCGCGCTGGCGATCCTGCTGGTCCGGCCGGGTGCACTGCGCGGAGCCAAGCGGTGGGCGTCGGCGGCGCTGGTCATCGGCGCGATCGGCGCTGTCACGCTCTACGCGCAGCAGAGCGTCGAGCCCGCGCGCGCACCCGACGGCACGTACACCGAGTTCCCGGGCGACGACTCGCGCGAGATCAACGTCTTCAACTCGATCTTCCTCAACATCGTCGACGGGAAGCACGACAGCCGGGCCGACCTGGCCGAGCTCGGGCTGCCGCCGTCGTTCGCGCAGTACGCGGGCAACGGCTGGTGGCACCCCCACCCGGCGACGATGGACCCGCTGTACCCGCAGTACCGCGACCGGATCAGCCGCCGCAACGTCGTGACGTACTTCGCGACCCACCCCGGCCGCACCCTCGAAGTGCTGGACCGCGCCGCGACCGACCAGCTCACCGCGCGCCCGGACTACCTCGGCAGCTTCGACCAGAGCGCCGGGTTCCCGCCGCACGCGCAGGAGTACCGGGTGCCGGTGGTGTCGTGGCTGACCGGCCTGATCGCTCCGCTCGGGCTGTTCGCACTGGTGCCGATCTGGCTGTTCGTCCTGGTCAGGGCGTGGTTGCAGCGCCGGAGCGCGCTCGGGGTCGTGCTGGCTTTCCTGTTCGCCGTCTCGGTGACGCAGTTCGGCACGGCGGCGCTGGGCGACGGCATCGAGGGCATCAAGCACCAGTCCGTCGCGCTGTTCACGATCCTGCTCGCGCTCGTATTGTGTTCTTCCCCGCTGAACCGCCGTTCCGAACCTACGGTCCCGTAACCTTGCCGGATGGCTGACCTGGTGTACCCGCCCGTGATCGCGGCGGCCCGGACGATGTTCCGGGTACTCGACAACCGCATCCGGATCGACGGCGCGGAGCACATCCCGCGCCGCGGCGGCGCGGTCATCGCGTGCAACCACATCAGCTACCTCGACTTCATCTTCTGCGGGCTCGGGGCGCGCCCGGCCAAGCGGCTGACGCGGTTCATGGCGAAGAAGGAGATCTTCGACAACCGCATCGCCGGGCCGCTGATGCGCGGGATGCACCACATCTCCGTCGACCGGTCCGCCGGGCTCGGCTCCTACCGCGAGGCGCTCGGGAAGCTGCAGGCCGGCGAGGTCGTCGGCGTCTTCCCCGAAGCCACCATCAGCCAGTCGTTCACCGTCAAGGAGATCAAGTCGGGTGCCGTCCGGATGGGCGCGGCGGCCGGTGTCCCGGTCGTCCCGATGGCGTTGTGGGGCAGCCAGCGGCTCTGGACGAAGGGCCGGCCGAAGGACCTGACCCGCCGGCACGTGCCGATCTCGATCCTCATCGGTGAGCCGATGCACCCGGCGAAGGGCGACGACTGGGACGTCGTCACGAAGGAGCTGCGCACCCGGATGAGCGCGCTGCTCGACCGCGCCCAGGCCGAATACCCCGACCAGCCGGCGTCCGACGAAGAACGCTGGTGGCTGCCCGCCCACCTGGGCGGCACGGCGCCGACCCCGGCCGAAGCGGCCGAGCTCGACCGGCTGTGACACCCGGGGCTTCCGCCACCCGGACCCCCCAAAAAACGGCTAGAACCAGCGCTCGAGGACCTGCGCGACGCCGTCCTCGCCGGCCGGGCCGGTGACCTCGTCGGCCACCGCGAGCAGTTGCGGGTGCCCGTCCTGCATCGCGACTCCGTGGCCCGCCCAGCGGAGCATCTCGACGTCGTTGGGCATGTCGCCGAACGCGATCACCTGCCCGGGCTCGACCGCCAGCCGCTCGGCGACGTCGGCGAGGCCGGTCGCCTTGGTGATGCCGTGCGCGGACAGCTCGACCAGGCCACCCGACGACGAATACGTCACGTCGACGTCCCGGTCGAACAGCGCGTTCACCCCGTCCGCCATCTCTTCCGACGACATCCCGCGGTGGCTGACCAGCAGCTTGATCGCCGGGTGCCCGAGCACCTCGGCCCGCGGCGCGGTGCGGCCTTCGCCGTCACCCCACGGGTTGTGGTAGTCCGGCTCGATCACGAAGTTGCGCATCTCGTGGTCGGCACCGGTGCTGACGCGCTCGGTGGCCAGCCGGCAGCCGGGCAGGGCCTTGTCCAGTGCGTGCGCGATGTCGTGGAGCAGCTCGGGCCGCAGCAGGCCGTGCACCGCGACGACCTCCTCGCGGCCGCAGTCGTACAGGACGGCGCCGTTCGCGCACACCGCGTACCCGGTCAGCTCGAGGGGCCCGGCCACGGGCGCGATCCAGCGCGGCGGCCGTCCGGTGGCCAGCACGAACGGCACCCCCGCCTCGATCGCCCGGCGGACGGTCGCGATCGTGCGGCCGGTCAGGGATTCGGAGGGGCCGAGCAGGGTGCCGTCGACGTCGGACGCGATCAACTGGGGTCTCTCCACCCGGCCATTGTCCCTGACTCGTTCGGGCGAAGCCTTCCCCGTCCGTGCGACGGCCGGTGGTAACCGATAGCGTCCGGCATTGTGCGAGTAGGCATCGTCATTCTTCCGGAAGATCGTTGGTGGGCCGCCGAGCCGAAGTGGCGCGCCGCCGAGGAGTACGGCTTCGACCACGCCTGGACCTACGACCACCTGGGCTGGCGCAACCTGGTCGACGGCCCGTGGTTCTCCGCCGTCCCGACCCTGACCGCGGCGGCGATGGTGACGTCCCGCATCCGGCTCGGCACGTTCGTCGCGTCCCCGGTCGCCCGGCACCCCGTCCCGTTCATGCGCGAGCTGAACACCCTCGACGACGTCTCGGACGGCCGGCTGGTCCTCGGTGTCGGCGCGGGCGTCGACCACCGCCACTACGACGGCGCCGTGCTCGACGGGCCCGAGCTGACTCCCAAACAGCGCGTGGACCGCTTCACCGAGTTCGTCGAAGCGCTCGACGGGCTGCTGATGACCGACAAGTTCGACTTCGACGGCGAGTACTACCGGGCGCGCGAGGCCCGCAACCTGCCGGGCCCGGTCCAGCGGCCGCGGCTGCCGTTCGTCGTCGCGGCGAACGGACCGCGCACGATGACCCTCGCCGCGCGCTTCGGCGCGGGCTGGGTGACCACCGGCAAGGGCGGCGAGACCGCCGACCAGTGGTGGGCGGGGATCAGGGAGCTCACCGAGGTCTTCGACCAGCGGCTGGACGCGGTGGGCCGCGAGCGGGCGAGCATCCAGCGGCACCTCAGCCTGGACGCGTCGCCGGTCTTTTCGCTGAGCAGCGTGGAGGCGTTCCGCGACGCGGTGGGCCGGGCGCGGGAGCTGGGCTTCACCGACGTCATCTCGCACTGGCCGCGGTCGTCGTCGCCCTACGAGGGCCGGGAAGCCGTCCTGGAGCAGGTCGCGAGCGACGTCCTGCCGGAGCTTCACTAGTCCGAACGAGTGACTTCGAGGTGATCGGTCAACCGATTGCCGCCTCTGCGGCGTCGGTACTTGCAAGACGAGGCGAAGTCACCCCGGGGGTGCGGGGGCCCTCGTGGCCGCGGAGGGGCGCCGCGGCCACGAGGGCGTTCTACTTCACGATCCGGTAGATCACCGCACCCGGGTTCCGGTACACGACTTCGAGGAAGTCGTGCCCGTCGAGGTGCTGCAGACCCCACGCGATGGGCGTGTCCCGGCGGATGGTGCCGCTGCCGACCAGCACGTAGTGGACGTTCAGCCGTCGAACGGCCGCGCGCACCTGCGGGTCGCTGTCGTAGTCGGCGAAGTGCTGGGCCAGGTAGAGGGCGTCCGGCGGGGCCACGCCCGCGTCGTAGTGGCCGGCGACCGGGTGCACGCCGGTCAGGGCGTACAGCCAGGCCGTGCCGTCGAGCCGGTCGTTGAGCACCTTCTGGTCGGCGGGGATGCCGAGCGTGCCGAGGTGGTCCATCGCGTCGATCTCGTCCTGGCTGACCGGCGGGACCACCTCGCCGGGCAGGCCGTTGTAGTACAGCAGCGACACCGTCTTGGCGTTGGCCGCGCGGTAGAAGCCGCCGGTCAGCACCCCCATCGCCACGACGAGCAGCACCGCCGTCGCCAGGCCGACCCGGCCGGTCAGCCACGGCCGCGCACGCACCCACGCGCGTCGGCTCGCCAGCTTCGCCAGCCGGCGCTGGGCTTCGCTCATGCCGTGCGCGGCGAGCAGGCACATCGGGATCGACGCCAGCGCCATCAGCCGGAACCGGTCGTTCCACCAGGGCCGCGACAGGCTGATCACCCAGTCTTCGCCGCCGAAGCACGCGACGACCACGAACAGCGCCGACAGCCCGAGCGCCGAAAGCACCAGCCAGCGCATCCGCCGCAGGGCCCCCAGCGTCAGGACGCCGATCGCGAGGAACACCGTCAGCCAGATCTGCGGCACCGGGAGCACCTGCTTGAACGTCGCCAGCATCGCCAGCGCCTTCCACACCGGCATGTGCGAGCCCCAGGCGTGGTACGGGTACGAGCCGGACGTGAAGCCGATCGCGCCGAGGATCATCGGCGCGGCCAGCAGCCCGGCCGCCACCATCACCGGCAGCACCCGCAGGACGTCGCCACCGACGACCCGCCAGGCGCGCCTGCCCTCGGGGACGCCGTCGATCCGGCGGCCGCGCAGTGCCCGGTACCAGCGCTGCACCACCAGCGGGAACGCGAACAGGATCGCCCCGAACAGCGCGCTGGAGTGCGCGGCGAGCAGGCCGGTCGCGCTCAGCGCGAGCACCGCACCGGTGTCCACCCCCGGCCGCACGACGAACCGCTGCAGCGCGATCACCGCCAGCGGCGTCAGCACGATGCCGAGCGCGAACGGCAGCAGGCCGCTCGACACCGACTCGTACGCCCCGGTCGTCGCGCCGCCCGCGACCAGCGCGGCGCTGCCCGCGAACACCGCGCGACCGCCGAGCTGGCGCACCAAAGCGGCCATGGCCAGCGCGAACAGCCCGGCGATGGGCATCGTGATCGCGTTCAGCGTGACCGGGATCGACGTCCCGGACAGCTCGTAGACCAGGGCGCCGACCAGGTGGTAGGCGTTCGGGTAGAAGGAGCCGGCGGGGTACCAGTTGATCGTGCCCATGCCGGTCAGGGAACCGTCGCCGGTCTCGGCGATGTAGCGGATGCCGTTCGCGTGGAAGACGGTGTCCCAGCGCTGGAACACCGCGGTCGTCCCGCCGCGGCCGGTGACCACCACGGCGACCGACACGGCGACGGCGATCGTGACGCAGGCCCCGACGGCCAGGTGCGCTCGGCGTGTCCAGGGCTCCGCCGGTTCCTCGGCGCCCGGGGTGGACCAGCCGCGCGCGGTGAAGAGCCGGCGCAGGCCGTAGAGCACGGCGGCGAGCAGCAGCGTGCACGCGGCGACGCTGAGCGAGCCGTAGGGGATGCGGGCGATGGCCAGCCACGGGCCGGCCAGGCCGGTGATGGCGTAGCTGAGCAGCGGCGCGAGCCCGGCCAGGGCCCAGCCGCGCAGGCCGGCGGCCCAGCCGACGACCCCGCCGGGGACCGCCAGCACGGCCAGGTAGGTCACCACCGCGCCGAAGTAGCTCCAGAAGTCCTCGGGTGCAGGCACTGCTTTCCAGGTGTGTCGTGGGCCGAAATGTGATAGTCGGGTGCGGGCCGGGTCAGCGACCCCCGTACCCTCGACGCCCGTGAGCGCGCACACGAACCCCGCCAAGATTACTGAAGACGATTTCGCAGGTTACGACCTCGTCGTCGTCGGGTCCGGTTTCTTCGGCCTGACCGTCGCCGAACGGGCCGCGGCCGAGCTGGGCAAGAAGGTCCTCATCCTCGAGCGGCGCAGCCACCTCGGCGGCAACGCGTACTCGGAGCCCGACCCGGAGACCGGGATCGAGGTGCACAAGTACGGGGCGCACCTGTTCCACACCTCGAACAAGCGGGTGTGGGAGTACGTGAACCGGTTCACCGAGTTCACGAACTACCAGCACCGCGTCTTCGCGCGGGTCAAGGACCAGGTCTACTCGTTCCCGATGAACCTGGCCCTGATCAACCAGTTCTTCGGCAAGTCGCACACCCCCGACGAGGCCCGCGAGCTCATCGCGAAGCAGTCGTCGGAGTTCGAGACCAGCGCCGCGCAGAACCTCGAGGAGAAGGCGATCTCGCTGGTCGGCCGTCCCCTCTACGAGGCGTTCATCCGCGGTTACACGGCGAAGCAGTGGGAGAACGACCCCAAGAACCTGGGCGAGAACATCATCACCCGCCTGCCGGTCCGCTACAACTTCGACAACCGGTACTTCAACGACACCTACGAGGGCCTGCCCGTCAACGGGTACACCGCGTGGCTCGAGAAGATGGCCGAGCACGAGAACATCGAGATCCGGCTGAACGTCGACTACTTCGACGTCCGCGAGCACATCCCGGCGGGCACCCCGACGGTCTACACCGGGCCGCTGGACCGCTACTTCGGCTACTCGGCGGGCCGGTTCACCTGGCGCACCGTCGACTTCGAGTCCGAGGTCGCCCAGACGGGTGACTTCCAGGGCACCTCGGTCGTCAACTACAACGACCAGGAAGTCCCGTACACCCGGATCATCGAGTTCCGCCACTTCCACCCGGAGCGGGACTACCCCAAGGACAAGACGGTCATCTTCCGCGAGTACTCCCGCTTCGCGGGCGAGGAAGACGAGCCGTACTACCCGATCAACACCCCGGAGAACCGCGAGAAGCTCGAGGCCTACCGCGAGCTGGCCAAGGCCGAGGCCCGCGAGAAGAACGTCCTGTTCGGCGGCCGGCTGGGCACGTACAAGTACCTCGACATGCACATGGCCATCGGCTCGGCGCTGTCGGCGTTCGACAACAAGATCGCCCCGCACCTGACCGACGGCGCGCCGCTCGACGGGTCCCTCGATGCTTGAGAAGGGGCAGCCGACCGGCGAGGTCGCGGTCCTCGCGAAGGCCCAAGGCTTTCTGAAGAGTGAAGCTTCGGTGAAGGCCGCGCGCGGCATGTCGCACTTCGGCGAGCACGCCCTCGGCTGGTTCGGCCTGGGCCTGCTCGGCGCCGTCGCCGACAAGAAGCGGCGCAAGGACTGGCTGGTCGCGTCGGCGGGGGTCGTCGGCGCGCACGCCGCCTCCATCGCGGTGAAACGCGTGGTCAGGCGGCCGCGGCCGGACCACCCGAGCGTCGAGGTCCTGGTCGGCACGCCGAGCAGGCTGAGCTTCCCGTCGTCGCACGCGACGTCCACCACGGCGGCGGCGGTGCTCTACTCCGGATTGACCGGGCGTAATCTGGTGCCCGCCCTGGTACCGCCGATGCTCGCCTCGCGGCTCGTGCTCGGCGTTCACTATCCGACAGACGTCCTGGCCGGTGCGGCCCTCGGGGGGCTCGTCGGTGGTCTGATACGACGGAAGCTGAAGAAGAACCCATGAGCGAGACGACCGAGCAGCGCAACAGCGACGAAACGGCCGTGACCCCCCAGGCTCCGGAGACCCCGGAGACCGCGTCACGTGGTCCGTTCGGCCTGGTCGGCGGCGTCATCAAGACGGCGCGGCCGCGGCAGTGGGTGAAGAACGTCCTGGTCTTCGCGGCCCCGTTCTTCGCGTTCTCGAAGTCGACCGATCGCACCGGTCTCCTGATCGACGCGATCATCGCCTTCGTGGCCTTTTCACTGACGGCGAGCTCGGTCTACCTCATCAACGACGCCATCGACGTCGAGGCCGACCGCGCCCACCCGACCAAGCGCAACCGGCCGATCGCGGCCGGGATCGTGCCGGTCCCCGTCGCGTACGGGGCCGCGGTCGTGTTCTTCCTGGCCGGCCTCGGCGTGTCATTCCTGGCCAGCTGGCAGCTGGCGGTCGTGCTGGGCGTCTACGAGGCCGTCCAGCTCGGCTACTGCTTCGGCCTCAAGCACCAGCCGGTGGTCGACCTGGCCATCGTCGGCTCGGGCTTCCTGATGCGTTCGATCGCCGGCGGCGTCGCGGGCGGCATCGCGCTTTCGCAGTGGTTCCTGCTGGTCACGGCGTTCGGCTCGCTGTTCATGGTGGCGGGCAAGCGCTACGCGGAGATCATGCTGTTCGAGCGAACGGGCGCGAAGATCCGCTCGTCGCTGAAGAAGTACTCGGCCAGCTACCTGCGGTTCGTCTGGGCGACGTCGGCGGCGATCCTGATCATGTCGTACTGCCTGTGGGCGTTCGAGATCCGCCAGACCGAGCACAACTCGGTGTGGGCGCTCATCTCGATGGTGCCGTTCCTGGTGGCGGTGCTGCGCTACGCGGTAGACGTCGACGGCGGCATCGCGGGCGAGCCCGAGGAGATCGCGCTCAAGGACCGCATCCTGCAGGTGCTCGGCGCGACCTGGGTGATCACCCTGTTCCTGGCGTTCTACCTGTGACTCATTGCGGATCGACAGGTTGGTTTCAGCTGGTGCACAGCTGAGCGGCGCACCCTGAGGTGGTGGGGGCGGGCACTGCGCCCGTCCCCGTGACCCCAGGAGCGACCATGAACGACCAGCCGCGCGAGGAGAAGGCCCCGGAGCGGGCCGAGCAGCCGACTGTCGAGCACCCGGCAGAGGCCGACCAGCCGACGGCGGCAAGCACCACGCCCACCGAGACGTCCGGAGGCCCGGCGACGCCTGCTTCCGAGCCCGCTGTGCCGGCAGCACCCACTGCCGACACAGCCGTAGGTCCGGCCGCGGCCGGACCCTCGGCTCCCGGCCAGGCGGCCGGAGCCGCTCCGGCCGACCAGCCCGCCGACCCCACCGCCGTCCACGGCCGGCAGCCACCGCCCCAGCCCGGTCCCGGTCAGCCCTATGGCCCCTGGGGCCCGCCCCCAGCGGCCCCACGGCAGCCCGGCGGGTTCCGGCGGTTCGTCGGCCACCGGGCCACCCAGCTCGTCGGCGTCGGGGTGCTCGGCATGCTGCTCGGCGCGACCATCGTCGGCGGGATCGCCGCCGCGAGCCACCACGGCCCGCGGGACGGCCGCCCCGGCATCCACCGCCAGTACGACGGCCCCAACCAGGGCTTCAACGGCCACGGCCCCGGTTTCGGCGGCCGCGGCAACAACAACGGCAACCCCGGCAACCCGGGCAACTCCGGCTCCGGGGACGGCATCTGACCGACCGGCATTTGCCCGTCGAAGTGCCGGGCGGAGGCTGTGGCCTGGGCCACCCGTACCTCGCTCAGATCACAGAAGCATCACGAGCGAGGTACGGTGTCCGGGATGCGAAGCGCCTCCGCAGAACTCCCCCAAGCCGTCCGCGCGCTGCCGGCGGCCATCCCCGTCGCCCGCTCGTGGGCCTTGCCGGCCGGCGCTGCGGCCGCCTCCGCCCTCGTGTTCGCCCTGGTCAGCAGCCATCTCATCGATGACACCTACATCACGCTGTCCTACGCGAAGAACCTCGCCTTCCACGGCCACTGGGGCCTGATCGAGCAGGGGACGGCGAACACCGCGACGTCGCCGCTGAACGTCCTGGCCCTCGGCGCGGTCACGTTCGTGGTGCGCGACGCCGTGCTGGCCGCCGGCATCGTGTTCGTCGCCGCGCAGGTGCTGCTCGTGCTGGGGCTGCGCCGCCTGGGTGAGCGCACCGGCCTGCCGCCCGCGTTCGCGCCGCTGACGTTCGCGTTGCTGCTGGTCAACCCGCTGCTGCTGTCCTCGATCGGCCTGGAGGTGGCGCTCGGCGCCACCGGCGTCGTGTGGACGCTGGTCTACGCGGGGGAGCGCCGGGCCGGCCGCCTGGGCGTGGTGATCGGGCTGCTCGCACTCGTCCGGATCGACCTGCTGCTGATCGCCGCGGTGCTGTTCGCCGCCCGCCGCGAATTCTGGGCCGGCATCTGGCAGACGGCCTTCGCGGCCCTTGCCGTCACGCTGCCCTGGTTCGGGTTCAGCTGGGTGGTGCTCGGCTCGGCCGTGCCGGACACGCTCGTCATCAAGATCAGCCAGCAGTCGTGGGGACCGTTCAGCTTCACCAACGGCCCGCTGCTGTACTGGCGCAACTTCCCCGCCGCGGCCGCGCTGTCGTTCCTCCCGCTGGTGCTGGCGGCCGTGGCCGGGGTGGCCTGGATCGTGCGGTACCGCCGCGGTTCCGCGACGGCCCGCCGCCTGACGCCGTTCGCGGCGCTCGCCGTCGCCGGCGCGCTGCACTACCTGGCCTACAGCCGGCTGGGCGTGCCGCCCTACCACTGGTACTACGCGCCGAGCATCATCGGCGCGACGATCTTCCTCGCCGCTTGCGCGTCGGCGGTCCCGGAGCGGGTCAGGCGCGGGACGTGGACGGTGGCCGGCGCGGTCCTCGCGGCGAGCGTCGCGGTGTACGCGCTGCCGGGCCTGCCCCGCCAGTTCGCCCCGATCACGAGCAACCACGCGTCCACCACGGAGTACCGCGAAATCGGCCACGAGCTGGCGGCGATCGCCCACGGCCGCAAGGTCGAGACGGCGGGCGAGGTCGGCGCACTGGCGTACGCGTGCGACTGCGAACTGGTCGACGAGTTCTCCGACCGGGGCGCGGTCGACCCGGCGATCACCGAGACCAAACGCCGCAGCGACGACCTCGGCCGGGCGTTGCTGGAGGCCAACTTCCACAACTTCGACCACAGCGTCGCCCCGGCCAGCCCGGACCTGGTCCTGGCGACGACCCGCCGCGCCCCACCGCCGGCCGCGCTGGCGAGCTGGCACATCGACTCACCGTGGGTGGGCAGCCAGAACCTCTACCTGGTCCCCGCCCACGCCATCGGCGGCTGAGCCGCTGTCGTCCGGCCTGTCCACAGGCACTCGCCAATGTGGACAGCTACCGCACTGGGCGCCTTTCCGGCAGATTCCGTCGCCCGTCGCCGATAGACCCACCCGAGCGCGCGGACGCTCGTCTGGGGCGACGAGGAGCTGGTGATGGCGCAGAACATGGAGACGAACGTCGTCGCCGTCCTGCGTCGCCCGGTCGTCGCGACGCGGCCGCTGGGCCGGAGCGAGACCGTGCGGGTGGTGAAGTTCTACGTCGAAGACCCGGACCTCGCGGTCCGGGCCTTCGACGAAGCCTGACGTCAGATCGGGAGCTTGCGGAAGATCGGCCGCGGGACGTGCCGCAGGGCCGACATCACCAGGCGGAACGGGGCGGGCGCCCACACGAGGTCCTTGCCCGCGCGGGCCGCGCCGACGGCGATCTCGGCGACCTGCTCGGCCGTCTGGGCCAGGGGAGCGTCCTTCAGGCCCTCGGTCATCTTCGTCTTGACGTGGCCGGGGCGGACGACCGTCACCTTGACCCCGAACGGCGCGAGGGCCTCGCCGAGGCCCAGGTAGAAGCCGTCGAAGCCGGCCTTCGTCGAGCCGTAGACGAAATTGGACCGGCGGACCCGCTCGCCCGCCACCGACGACAGCGCGATCACCGTGCCGTGGCCCTGGACCTTCAGCTTCTCCGACAGCGCGACCCCGACCGACACCGCCGCGGTGTAGTTCACGGTGGCCAGCTCGACGGCCTTCGCGTGGTCCTGCCAGACCTCTTCCGGGTCGCCGAGCAGGCCGAACGCCACGACCGCCACGTCGATGTCGCCGCCCTCGAAGGCCTTGGCCAGCACGCCAGGGTGCGACGCCGTGTCCTTGGCGTCGAAGTCCACAGTCGACACTTCGGCGCCGCGATCCTTCAGGCGCTGCGCGGCCGCGTCGAGGCGCGGCGACGGCCGGGCGGCCAGCACGACGCGCAGCGGCTTCTCGGCCAGGTACTTCTCGGCGATCGCCAGCGCGATGTCGGACGTGCCGCCGAGCAGGAGCAGGGATTGGGGGTTGCCCACCGCGTCGATCACAGTTCGAGCCTCCGGCTCATGTCAGAGGCGAAAACGCCTTCGGGGTCGATGGAAGCGCGCACCTTGCGCCATTCTTCGAGCCGCGGGTACATCTTCGCGAACGTCTCGGGCGAGGTGCGCGAGTCCTTCGCGGTGTACAGCCGCCCGCCCAGCGCCAGGACGTCTTCGTCGAGCTCCTGGCAGAACCGGCTGAGGCCGTCCTTGATCGGGAAGTCGACGCAGACCATCCAGCCCGGGTGCGGGAACGACAGCGGCGCCGCGTTGCCCTCGCCCATGCGCTTGAAGACGTTGAGGAAGGACACGTGCCCCGACTCGGCGATCTTCCGGACGATGTTCCGCAGCGGCTCGTGCGCGTTCAGCGGTGTCGAGAACTGGTACTGCAGGAAGCCCTTGGAGCCGTAGGCGCGGTTCCACTCGCCGAACATGTCGAGCGGGTGGTAGAAGGCCGTCAGGTTCTGGATCACGCCGCGGGCGGCCTTCGGCGTCTTGCGGTAGTACAGCTCGCCGATGGCGCCGAAGGTCAGCTTGTTGGCCAGGCCGTTCGGGAAGACGTCCGGCAGCGTCGCCAGCTGCGGAGCGTCGAACTTCAGCGGGTTCGCGCGCAGCTTCGGCGGCAGTTCGTCCAGCTTCGCGAGCGAGCCACGGCCGAAAGCGGCGCGGCCGAGCTTCGAGCCGGTGGAGATCGTGTCGAACCACGCCGACGAGTACGTGTAGTTGTCGTCGGAGCCGTTGCTGACCAGCTCCAGGGTCTCGTCGAGGTTGTTCGTGCGCTCGTTGTCCGCGAGGAAGTACGCGGTCTCGGTCTTGGTCATCCGGATCTTCGCCCGGACGATGATGCCGGTCAGGCCGATGCCGGCCACGGTCGCCCAGAACAGCTCGGCGTCCGGGCCCTCCGGCGTCAGCGTGCGGATCTGCCCGTCGGCGGTGATGAGGTCCATCGACACGACGTGGTTGCCGAAGCTGCCCGCGCTGTGGTGGTTCTTGCCGTGGATGTCGTTGGCGATCGCGCCGCCGATGGTCACCTGGCGCGTGCCCGGCAGCACCGGGACCCACAGGCCGTACGGCAGGGCCTCGCGCATCAGCTGGTCGAGGCTCACCCCGGCGTCGACGTCGACGAGGGCGGTGTCCGGGTCGATCGAGTGGATCCGGTTCAGCGCCGTCATGTCCACGACGAGGCCGCCGGCGTTCTGCGCCGGGTCGCCGTAGGACCGGCCGAGGCCGCGGGCGATGACGCCGCGCTCACCGGCCTGGGCCACGGCGCGGGCGATCACCTCGACATCGGCGGTGGTCAGCACGTCGGCAATGGTCGGTGACGTCCGCGCCCAGCCCATGAGCGTGCGACGCTGTGTTTCGGGTGCTTGGGTCACCCGACCAGGGTAGCCACGCCCAACCACGCCCGGAACGTGACCCTGAAGTGCTCATCTCTACACTTTGCGCATCAAGGCACAAGCGCCCGCGCGGGTGACCATGACACAGGCGACGAGGTAATGCAGTGGTGGCGACCGATCCGCAAGCCGAGGTAACAGCTGGGCAGTCCTCCGTCGGACTGCTGGGCCAGCTCGTCCGCTTCGCCCTGATCGGCGGCTTCTGCGCCCTGGTCGACCTGGGCACCTACACGCTGCTGACCCAGCTGGCCGGGATGGCCACCTCACCGTGGGTCGACGTCGCTCGCGCCATCAGTTTCATCGTGGGCACGACCACGGCCTTCTTCCTGAACCGGAAGTTCACCTTCGCCGGCGGGCGCCGCGACGGGAAGGCGCAGGTCGGCTCGTTCGTCCTGCTCTACACCGTGACGTTCTTCGTCGCGGTCGGGGTGAACCAGCTGATGCTGAACGTGCTGCCGGAGTCCGCCTGGCAGCACACCCTGTGCTGGGCCGTGTCGCAGGCCACCGCCACCGTGATCAATTTCGTGATGCTCAAGTGGGTCGTCTTCCGCGAGCCGTCGACTGAGGAGAACTGAGGAACCACATGCCCGGTAAAACAGCCACCCCGGCGCCGACCACCGAAGCCGGCACGGCCACCGAGACGCGGTTCACCGAGCACACTCCGCAGGGCCGCCTGACGGCGCAGCGCGGGCTTTACGCCGGCCCGGCGCCGATCGTCAGCAAGGACCTGTACGCCGAGCTCGAGTGGGGCGCGGCCGTGCGGGAACGTGCGTCGATCGCCCTCGAGCCCGCCACCAAGGTCTCGGGCAACACCTACTTCGGCCGGTTCCCGGCCAGCTACTGGCAGCGCTGGACGACGGTGAGCGAGGTCTCGGTCGAGGCCGTCGTCACCGGCACCGGCCTGCTGTCGATGGGCGCCTCGGACGTCGAGGGCGAGCCCCGCGTGGTGGCCGCCGAGCAGGTCAAGGACGCCAAGCAGGCGAAGGTGTCGCTGACCGGCAAGCTGGACAAGTTCTACGACGGCGGCGCGCTCTGGCTCGACCTCGAGACCGAGGGCGGCCAGACGCTGCGCGTCGAGCAGGTCCGCTGGACCGTCGAAGCCCCGGAGAAGATCCGCCCGACCGCGGTGACCATCTGCACGATGAACCGCGCCGACGACTGCCTGAAGAACCTGCAGGCCCTCGCCGCGGACGTCTCCTCGCTGGAGACCCTGGACGCGATCTACGTCGCCGACCAGGGCACCGACCTCGTCGAGTCGCGCGACGGCTTCGAGCAGGTCGCCAAGGACCTCGCCGACAAGCTGCACTACATCAAGCAGCCGAACCTCGGTGGCGCCGGCGGCTTCACCCGCGGCCTCTTCGAGGTGGCCGGGCACACCGCGACCGAGCACGCGAACGTCCTGTTCATGGACGACGACGTCCTGCTCGAGCCGGACCTGGTGATCCGGATGACGGCGTTCTCGAACCGCGCCGCCGACCCGATCATCGTCGGCGGCCAGATGCTCAACCTGTTCCACCCGAACCAGTTGCACGTCGGCGCCGAGTACGCGCGGCTCAACACGCTCGAGCCCGGCCAGCCGGTCGAGCACTCGCTGACCACCGCCGACCTGCTCGGCGTGGACGAGGAGACGCTGAAGCCGAACCGCCAGGAACGCCGTCTCGACGCCGGCTACAACGGCTGGTGGTCGTGCCTGATCCCCTACGAGGTCGTCCAGGCCACCGGCTACCCGCTGCCGTTCTTCTTCCAGTGGGACGACGCCGAGTACTCCTACCGGGCCCGCGCGCACGGCTTCCCGACCGTCACCCTGCCGGGTGCGGGCGTGTGGCACGCGGACTTCCACATGAAGGACTGGGACGAGTGGCACCGGTACTTCAACCTGCGCAACTCGATCATCACCGCGGCCCTGCACTCGCCGTTCAACCTGAACCTGCTCGCGCGGGTGCTGATCGCGCAGCTGGTGCGCTACCTGCTCGGCATGCAGTACGGCCTGTCCGCGACACTGATCAAGGCCGTCGAAGACTTCCTGAAGGGCCCGGAGATCCTGCGTGACGGCGGGGTCGAGGCGATGAAGGAGATCCGGCGGATCCGCGAGGACTACCCGGAGACCAAGCGCCACAAGGCGACCGACGTCCCGGGCATCGCCTCCAGCGACATCGGCATCATCAACAGCGCGCCGCGGCCGCCCCTGCAGCGCGTGGTGCTGATCCGGCGGGTGCTCGACCGGATCCTCGGCCGCAGCCGCTTCGGGCTCGGCGCGGTGCCGATCGACGAGGCCAACTGGTGGCACATCGCGCTGTTCGACACCGCCGTGGTCACCGACGCGAGCCAGGAAGGCGTCCGCGTCCGGTCCTACGACCGGGTGAAGATGTTCGCGCTGGCCAAGCAGGGCGTGAAGGTCGTCCAGCGGCTGCGCAAGGAAGGCGCGGCGGTGCAGGAGCAGTACAAGCGGGCCATGCCCGAGCTCACCTCGCGCGAGAACTGGAAGCGCCTGTACAAGCTCTGAGGTTCTTCGCGAAGGCCGTCTCACGTACGTCGTGAGGCGGCCTTCGCCGTCAGCTGTGCATGCCGAACACGGTGCTCTTGCGGGCGAGATCGTCGATGTAGGCGGCGGCGACGTGGGCGAAGTTGATCGCGACCACCGAGTCGTCCTTGGTGGTCACCGATTCGACGGCGCCGGTCTGGACGAGCTGGGCGAGCTTGCCCGCCAGCTTCCCGGATTCTTCGGTGGTCAGCGCGAACAGCAGCGGTTCGCCGCCGGTGGCGAGGTGCAGGACGAGGGCGGGTTTCGGGTCAGCCATGCGTCCATCGGACCAGCGCCGATCTTCGCCGGGCAAGCGGGTTCGCTGAGGGCGGAGCTGTCGTTCGGGGGTTCCGGGTGGCGGAGCCCCCGGCTCGGGGCGAAGCCCCGGATGTCACAGCTGTCGTTCGGGGGTTCCGGGTGGCGGAGCCCCCGGCTCGGGGCGAAGCCCCGGATGTCACAGCTGTCGTTCGGGGGCTCCGGGTGGC